>NZ_VHIJ01000001.1:152870-172556 GCF_006680095.1 Pseudarthrobacter sp. B4EP4b
GCGGCAGCGGACGACGGCGGAGCCTCCCGCCGTCGTCCGCTGCCTCTGGTAGGGCCCTCCATTGCGCCCTCCAAAACCATTCCGGCTAGGCGGCCAAAGGCATGTCGAACAGCTGCTCGGCAAGCCGGATCAGGTGGCGCGGAGCGTCGGCGTGCTCCCCTGACTCCGCCTGGCCCAGGAACAGGGCGGTCCCGTGGATTGTCGCGTCCACATCAACGCCGGCCTCGCGGATCAGGACTTCCGCCCGGAGGTTCTCGGCGTATTTGGTCCCCTCGCTGTCCAGGTAGGCATGCCAGCCCGTCCCGGCGATGTGCCCAATGTCCCCCGCCGCCACCCGCAGCAGCGCTGCCCGGTTCAACTCCACGGGCAGGATGTGCACGGGGTGGACCAGCGGGGCCGGGACCACCAAGGCCGTGAAGGAAGTGTTCATCGTGTTGTCCTTGACGCTCGATCCGGTGTGCGGCGCCTGACCGCCGCGGGGACGCGGGCAGCCGTTCGGGCTAGGAGTCCCTTGTCCGGCTGCCCGCGGGCTATTTAGCGTTGGCTTTTGCGCGGCTTTGCGAAATTAAGTTCGCTATTCTCGCTTTTGGCCCTTTTGTCGGCCCTTTTTTCGAGAATTGACTTGCCGGCTTTTTTAGCAGCGCCGCTTTTGGGGGATTTTCCGGACATCGGAATCACGCCTTTCTTTGCTTGCGTTACCCAGTACCATACCTACTTTTATTTTTTAAGCCAGTCCTGCGAAACTGGCGCTACACCGCAGCAGCGAAGCCGTTCGCCGCGCCTGAGCAGGGGGTTCGGCCTTTTTCAATTTGACCAGGAAGCATTTTTGATTTTTTTCCAAGGAATGCGGCCGACGGTAGAATCTAATTAGAAAAAAGGGAAGAGTTGCGGAGACGTCATTTTCTGCTCCCTCGGCCTGCTACAGGAATTTTTTCGTCCTCACCGGCCGGCTGGAAACTGACACCTACCCAATAGTTGGATGGCGTGACCTTCAGTTGTGAACAGCCAGGCCCCCAGTACAACTAGAGCGGACGACGACGGGACCTCCAGCCGCCGTGCGCTCGCGTGTCGCGCTCAAAGGGGGAAGCGGGCGGGCACGCTTGCTGGCACACTGTCCCAATGAATGCGGCACTCACACCTTCCCGCCGACCTGGCATCCGCGCGGCGATGTTTGTTGATTTCGACAACGTCTTCACCGGCCTTCAGGCTTTGGATCCACAGGCGGCGAAGCGGTTTGCGGAAGACCCCAAACATTGGGCTGATGCCTTGTCTGCAGGAGGTCCCGGTGAGGGTGCCCGGCGCTTCCTGATCCGCAACTGCTACCTGAACCCCATGGTGTATTCGAAGTACCGCACGTATTGGACCCGCGCCGGATTCCGCGTCATCGACTGCCCCTCCCTCACCCAGCGGGGCAAGAGCAGCACGGACATCAACCTGGTGCTCGACGCCATGGACGCACTCTCCGGTGGCGGTGGAATCGAGGAATTCTTTATCGCCTCCGCCGATGCCGACTTCACATCCCTGATCCAGCGGTTCCGCGCTGCCGACAGGATGACCACGGTCATCGCGGCCGGGGCGGTGGCTTTCGCCTACAGGGAGATGGCAGACCACGTGGTGGAGTCCCACGATTTTGTCTCGATCCTCAACGGCACAACCTCTGAACCCGTCCGGGCAGCAGCTTCCGTGCAGCAACCCCAGGCACCTGCCGCAACCAAGGCAAAGACCAAAGCCCACTCCCCCGCGATCCGTGAGGTAGCGGAGTTTGTCCGCACGGCACCCGGACCGGTTGTTGGCGCCATGGTGGCCCACCGGGCGCTCACTGCCGATCCTTCTTTGAAGACGGACTGGGGTGGCTTCGGAAAGTTTGGGACATGGGTTTCCCAGATCGGCAAGAACGTCGAGTATTCAGCGGCACAAGGCGGCTGGGTCTGGGACTCGAAGCGGTTCTCCAATGAGGACCTTCCCCTGCCAGCCGATGCGCAGCCGGGTGTCGAGGAGCGGGTCACTCGGGTGACGGATGTGCCGGCGCTCTCGGAAGCCCAGTTTCGGCAGATCTTTGAGGCCATGGTGGAGCGGTTGCGGGAGCATCCGCCGCTCAACCGCACGGAACTGTCCCGGCAGGTGCGGGATGACTGTGTCAATGCAGGCCAGCCGGTCTCCCGTAGTGCGGTCAGTTTTGTCCTGCAGGGTCTCGCTTACGCCAACTTCCAACTCCACGATCAGGCGACACCGGAGGAGTTGGCGGCAGCATGGACTGACAATGTGGAAGAACTCTGCCGCGTGGCGTTGCTGGAATTCGACGCGGCGGAGAAGCTGTCAGTCCGGCGCTGGGCGAGCGGCGCACTGCTGGACAATTGACCCAAGTGAAGCGGACGACGGCGGGAGGTCCCGTCGTCGTCCGCTTCTTTCAGCGCGCGGTAGAGGTGAGGGTCAAACCTCGGCCAGTGCCCGCCGGGCCCGCGCGGCCCGCACCAGCCCGCTGGAGACGGCCGCTCCCACGAGGGCGAGCGCCGCGAGCACAATGAACACGATGTGGTAGCCGCCGGCTCCCGGGTTCGCGTCGAGGATCGCGCCGTAAACGATGAAGGCGAACATTCCGGGTGCGTAGCCCACCAGGCACGCGATACCGAATGCGGTGCCACTGGTCTCTTCAGGAATCCCCACCTCGTCCATCGCGCCCAGAACACGCCACGCATGGTGAAGACGATCAGGGAGAACAGCAGGGTCACGATCATGGCCGGGATCTGGCTGCGCGGATCGGCCGGGAGGAGCAGCAGCACCGCCACCACCGGGATCAGGCCCAGGAAGGCCAGGCGGAGGTACCGGCTCGCACCCTTGAACACCTTGTCAGCGAGGACGCCGCCGATGGGGCCGCCGAGGATCTTCAGGCCGTACTGGTTGATGATTCCATAGGCGCCCACCAGCGCGACGGGGAGCCCGTAAACGTACGTCAGGTAGGGGATGAAGTAGGTGAGCCCACAGTAAACGACGTACACCATGAAGACCGTGAAGCTGACCCACCACAGCTGCGGCAGCTTGGCCGCGCGCCAGATCTCGGCAAGGCCGGCCTTCTGCTTCACCGGGGCAGGGCTTTCACTCGGCTGGCTGCGAAGCAGCAGGAACAGCAGTACGCCGACCACAACGTCGATGATGGCGTAGAAGGCGATGGCTGCACGGAATCCGCCGGTTCCGGATCCGAGCAGTACGAAGATTCCCAGCGCGGAGAAGGCCACCACAGTGTCCACCACGCCGCGGCCGCCCTCGAGCAGGCCAAAGAGGCGTCCTTGTTCCTTTGAACCACCGAGCTGGCGAATGCTCTTCAGCAGCGCTGGCCACACCAGGCAGTCTGAACAGACGGCCAGCAGCGCGAACAGGAGAAGAAGCGTGTTGAAGCCCGGGAAGGTGCTGAGGAACAAACCAAGAGCACCTGTGCCCACCAGACCGAGCGGGATGAGGATCCGGGTGGAGAACCGGTCGGCGAGGTAGCCGCCGACGATAAAGAGCGCTGTGGCAACCATCGAGTTGACGCTCAGTAGCGTGCCGATCTCAGTGTGACTGAGGCCCATCGCTTCCTGCATCGGGACGTAGAACGCATCCTTGAGGTTGGCGAGCTTGTAGATCGTGCCGCCAGCCATGACGAGCAGGGCGAAGCGGATCCATTTGCTCCAGTTGATACCGCTGGCCGTCTTCTCGGGAGTGTTGGCTGTCGTAGTCATCGTGCACCTGCCAGGGAGGTTGTGGTGTCGAGCTGTGCGACGGCGATGTCGCGCAGCGAGGAGAGCAGGCCCTTCACATAGGCCACTTGGTTGTCGGCCCAGAACGGTTCTGCAGCCAGCAGTGCATCCCGGGTCCAGCCCTCCGGGATACCGGTGGTGCTCAGGTCCCGGTACGGGATAAAGGGGTCCTCCCCCTCACCGGCATGGCGGAAGGCGGGAGCGTAGTAGAGATTCTCCTGTTCGAGGGCCAGGGCGATGACCTGGGGCTGGTCCCCGCCGAGCATCAGGAGTTCGAAGAGCATGCGTGCATTGGGCAAGTCGTCCTCAGCGCTTCCCTGCAGCACGCCGCGGTGTCCGAATCCGTCCCCCTCGGGCAGGACGTGCACCCCTTTGAGGTGTGCCTGCCGGATGTGCGGCGCGAGCGCGGCGAGGGCGGCCATCGGACGCTCACAGGCATTAATCATGTTCCCGAAATCGAACATGGCGTGCAGCCGCGGATGGGAGACCCGGCGCAGCAGCTCTGCGATCTCGGTGGAGCGAAGTTCCTCGTGCTGCTCAAAGGAGAAGTGCAGATCGTGCTCGTCTGCGAGCGCCGCAAGCCGGTTCAGGTCGCTCTCGATGAGGGCTAGAACCTCGGACAGCGTGCCTTCGAAACGTGAGTAGACACGGATATTCTCGACGCCGAGGACACCGGCAATGCGTACCACCTCGTCCACGTCCCGGCGCAGCGTAGTGCTGATCTCAAGATGGATGGCCAGGCCCAGGCGGCGTGCGCGGTCCGCGAACTGGTGGAGCCTGTCGTCGCTCATCCGGCCCAGGCTTCGCTCCTCGCCGTCGAGGAGGTGGATGCAGGCGCCCTTCAAGCCATGCCGATGTGCGAAGTCGAGCACGTCATCGGGCCCATACCCGCCATAAGTCAGGTTGCCCAGAAGGGCGTAGGCGTGGGCGAACAGCGGGGCGCGGTCAATCCGGTCGATCAGGGTCCGGGCCAGCTCGTCGGTGAGGCGGGGCATGGACTCCATGTCCTCTTCGTTGAGGCGTGGTGTCAGGAGCGCCTGGAATCGGGCGTCAGCAGGGGGCATCATGGGCTCCTCGGGAGGAATGTCAGGGGTGGTGGCGAATGTCACTCCTCATTTCTACGCGTGTAATGGATAACGAAAAAGATCCATTATGCGCCTGATTGTTAAGTCCATTCAGGAACCCGCGGCGGCTCTCTCCCACCGGTCCCAGGCGGCGGCCATCCTGCCTACAGCCCGCGGCATATGTTCCTCCGACGTGCCGGCGAACCCGATCAGCAGGGCGGAGGGAAGCTGCCGCGTGAGCCGGTACTCGCCCAGGGGGTAGGTGTACACGCCGCCTGCGGCCAGTCCCCGCGCCACCTCGATATCGTCGGCAGGCTCCCTGAGCCAACCCATGACGTGCAGGCCGGCGTCGACCGGAGCGGCTGAAATCCGGTGGCTCAACTGTTGGTCCAGCGCCTCGAGCAAGGCATCCTGCCGTGCCGCGTAGAGTCGCCGAGTGCGGCGGAGATGGGCGTGCAGGTGCCCCTCGGACAGGAAGTCCGTGAGTGCCGCCTGGAGCACCATCGCCGGCGGCCGTCCGATGATCGACGACGCGGAGGCGAACGGTTCCACCAGGTCCTCCGGCAGCACGCAGTACCCAAGGCGGATCGATGGCGCGAGCACTTTGCTGAAGGAGCCCACGGTGATTACCTGCCGGCTCAGGTCGAGGCCGAACAGCGTCGGCAGAAGTTTCCCGCGGTAGCGCAACTCGCTGTCGCAGTCGTCCTCGACCACCCAGCTCCCGTTTCGCTGGGCCCAGGCGATCCACTCCGCCCTGCGCGCCAGGCTCATACTGATGCCGAGCGGATGCTGCCGGGCGGGAGTCAGACAGGCCAGGCGGGCCGGGGGCACATCGTCCTGCTCGTCCGGGAGGACCGCACCCTCGTCGTCCACCGGGACTCCTCGGAGGGGGCAGCCCTGGGACTGGAAGGCGAGCCGTCCCGAGATGTGCCCCGGATCCTCGACGATGACGGGATCGCCGGCGTCGAGCAACAGGACAGCCAGCACGTTGAACGCCTGCTGGGCACCGGAGGTGACCACAATCTGGTCTGCCGTGCACCCGAGGCCCCTGACATCGTTGACATAGTCCGCGATCGCTTCCCGGAGAGGCCGGAAACCATGCGGGTCGCCGTAGCCGATGGCAAGCGGGTCAGTGCGTCCGGAATGGCGGCCCAGCAGACGCTTCCAGGTAGCCGCGGGGAACGCCGAGGAGGCCACCTGGCTGGCAACGAACGATTCAATCTCCGCCGGCGCCCACGAGTGTGGAGCCTCGGTGAACAGGCTGGTTCCCCGCGAAGACGTGGCGGCACCACGTTCGGACAATGGCGGCCGGGGCATCGGCCTCTGCGGCGCAGTATCGCTCCACAAGGTGTCCACATACGTGCCGTCTCCCGCGCGGGAGCGCAGGAAGCCCTCGGCGGTGAGCTGCTCGAATGCCGACACAATAGTGATCCGCGAGACTCCCAAATCCGCGACGAGTGTGCGGGTGGAGGGCAGGCGGGTCCCGCTCGGCAACGAACCTGCCAGGATCTGGGTGCGAAGTTGGGCGTACAACTGCTGGTGCAGGGGTTGGGCGGCGGCGCGGTCAAGTTCCAGTCCTGCCAGCAGCCGGCCGCCAGCGGTCTTCATCCCGCAGGCCGCGGAACTGTTGTCACCATGGCGCCATTTTACGGGCCCGGCTTTGGTAGATGGCGCCTGCCGACGAGTCCAACCCGATGACATTGCTCTACGCCGTCGTAGGCTACTGAAGAGGTTGAACACCAACGCAGGCTTCGGGCCCGAAGGGAACATCGAGTGGACAGTAATCCTGGTACCTGGTTCTTGAGTGGCGCTGAGCGGGGGAACACGGCCACCGGCGTGCACGCCGGAGATGGCGGATCGCAGTCCTGGTCCGAGGGAAACCTGGTGCGGCCCCTGATTCACGGGGCCACCTATTTCGCCCGGCTGCATGAGGAGCTGACGGCCCTGCAGGCCGGAGACCGTGTGTGGTTTACCGACTGGCGTGGTGACGGCGACGAGCGGCTCACCGCGGACGGACCCACGATCGGTGAGCTGCTGGCGCAGTTGGCGGAAGCGGGGGTGGAGGTGCGCGGGCTGATCTGGAGGTCCCATGGCGAGCGCATCTCGGCCCCG
Source organism: Pseudarthrobacter sp. B4EP4b (assembly GCF_006680095.1). NCBI lineage: Bacteria > Bacillati > Actinomycetota > Actinomycetes > Micrococcales > Micrococcaceae > Pseudarthrobacter > Pseudarthrobacter sp. B4EP4b. The sequence continues at coordinate 159,781 of NZ_VHIJ01000001.1, forward strand.
ATGAGCAACCGGTCCAACGAGCTCCTCAGCCGCCAGATCAATGACGCCGGCGGTGAAGTCCTGTTGGATCAGCGGGTGCGCCTCTTCGGCTGCCATCACCAGAAACTGGTGGTCATCCGCCGCCGCGACGACGCCTCAAAGGACGTGGCGTTCGTAGGCGGGATCGACCTCTCGCACGGCCGCCGGGACGACGCCGATCACGCGGGAGACCCGCAGGCCGTGGACATGGATCCCCGGTACGGAAAACAGCCCCCGTGGCACGATGCCGCAATGGAACTGCGCGGGCCGGTGGTGGCGGATGTGCTGGAGCTGTTCGCCGAAAGGTGGAATGACCCCCATCCCCTGGACCGGCGCACACCGTACCGGATGCTGCTGCAGCGCCTGGCCGACATGCCGCGGCACCCCGAACCCCTGCCGGAGACAGCGCCGCCACCGCCGCCGGCGGGCCCGCACGCCGTGCAGCTGCTGCGCACCTACGGCGTGAAGCACCCGCCGTTCCCGTTCGCCCCCGGCGGTGAGCGGAGCGTTGCCCGGGCCTACACCAAGGCCTTCGCGCAGGCCCGCTCGCTGATCTACATCGAGGACCAGTACCTGTGGTCCTCCGAGGTGGCCGACGGAATCGCTGCGGCCCTCGAACAGAACCGGGAGTTGAACGTGATCGCCGTCGTGCCCCGCTACCCGGACTCGGACGGCCGCCTCGGAGGCCCGCCCAAGCGGGTGGGGCAGCTGCGCGCCATCGAACGGATGCGCCGCGTTGCCCCGGACCGGTTCGGCGTGTTCAACCTGGAGAACAAGGCCGGGACTCCCATCTATGTCCACGCCAAGATCTGCATCATCGATGACACCTGGTTCACCATCGGGTCGGACAACTTCAACCGCCGCTCCTGGACCACGGACAGCGAACTTACCTGCGCAGTGATCGACACCAGCGCCGGTTCTGACGCTTCCCGTTCGCTGGCCCACTCCCTCCGGCGCCAGCTCTGGGCCGAACACCTGGGCCTGGACCGGAATGACCCCCAGCTCAACGATCCGGCAGCCGGGCTCGGCCTGTGGAACGCCACCGCCGACGCCCTGGACCAGTGGCACAAAACCGGACGCGGCTCCGACCGCCCCCGGGGACAAGTGCGGCGGCACAATCCGCAAGGAGTGCCGCGGTTCCAGCGCATCTGGGCGAATCCCGTCAACCGCCTCCTGATAGACCCGGACGGCCGCCCCCGGAAAATGCGCGGGACTACCGAGTTCTAGACAATGACAAAGGAAGCGGACGACGGCGGGAGCCTCCCGCCGTCGTCCGCTTTGCTTTTCGTCTGGGTAGTCAGGCCTTGCGGCTGGCCCGGTGCCGCAGGTGCTGGACAGCGCTGAGGGCAAGTGCGGCGGCCAGGACCAGGTAGAGGGTGATGGTGATGGGGCTGTCCACCAGGATGCCCAGGTCCCCCTCGGAGACTGCCAGGGCACGGCGCAGTTCGGTTTCTGCCATGGGTCCGAGAATCACGGCGATCAGTACCGGCGCCAGGGGGATGTTGTACCGGCGCATCAGGAATCCGATGAGGCCGATGGCGATGAGCAGCCAGAGGTCGAGGATTGCCGAGCTTACTGCGTAGACGCCGAGCATGGAAAAGACCGTGATGCCGGCGTAAAGGTAATGCTTGGGGATGCTCAACAGCCTGGCCCAGACGGAGGCGAACGGAATGTTGATCATCACCAGGATGACCAGGCCGATGAACAATGAGGCCAACAGGGCCCAGACCAGGTCACCGCTTCGCTCGAAGAGCAGCGGTCCCGGCTGCATCCCGTACTGCTGGAACGCGGCAAGCATGATGGCGGCCGTGGCTGATACCGGCAGTCCCAGGGCGAGCAGCGCACCCATGGCAGTGCCGGCGGTGGCGTTCGCGGCAGCTTCGGGCGCGGCAAGGCCGCGGATGGAGCCGGTGGTGCCGAACTCCGGATCGTTCCGACGTTTGGCCAACTGTTTTTCGGTTCCATAGGCCAGGAAGGTGGGCACTTCTGCACCGCCAGCCGGGATCAGCCCGAATGGGACACCGAACGCCGTGCCGCGCAGCCACGCGGGCAGCGCCTTCCTGAAGTCGGCCAGGCCCAACCGGGCACGGCCCTTGGTATGGATTCGGGTGGCCACGGGGTCGCGGTGGATGCGGGAGGCGATATGGAAGACCTCGCCAAGGGCCAGGAGCCCGACCGTGATGACGATGACGGAGATCCCGTCGAAAAGCTGGGGCGTGCCCAGGGTGAACCGGGCGGTGCCGCTGGGGCCGTCAATCCCGACGAGGGCAAGGGCGAGGCCGATTCCAAGGGCTGCGACGCCGCGGATCACGGATTCGGACACAACGGCGGAGATGGCCAGGAAGGCGAATACTGCCAGGGCGAAGTACTCGGCCGGGCCGAAGACGGTAGCCATCTTGACCAGCGTGGGAGCGAAGAACACCACGAGGGTTGTGGCAATCAGCCCACCGATGAACGCGCCGATTGCGCAGGTGGCCAAAGCCTTGGCAGCCTGTCCGCTTTTGGCCATGCGGTGGCCCTCGAACGTGGAGGCGATAGCGGAGGAATGGCCTGGGGTGTTGAGCAGGATCCCGGAGGTGGAGTCGCCGAAGAGTCCGCCGAAATAAATGCCGGCGAACATAATGAAGGCCGCGGTGGGCTCAAGTGAAAAAGTGATGGGCAGCAGCAGCGCCACTGCCATGGCGGAGCCCAGCCCCGGGACGACGCCGACGGCGGTGCCAAGGAGTGCGCCGATCAGCACCCAGAGGAGGTTCATGGGGGTCAGGGCGTGGGCGAAGCCGCCCATGAGGAGTTCGAGTTGTTCCATTAGAGGATCGCTCCCATCAGGCCGGAGGGCAGGCTGAGGCCCAGCGCGGCGCCGAAGGCCAGTTGGATGATTGATGAAAAGAGCAGGCCTACACCGGCGTCGAAGACGGGGCGGCGGCTGCCAAGGGCATAGGCGACCAGCCAGAACAGGGCTGCGGCACTGATGACCCAGCCCAGCGGTTCCAGCACCAGGACAAAGGCCACGACGGCCCCGACCAGCAGGGCAATTGTGCGCCAATCGGAATAGGTCTTCCAGGTCTTGCCTGGTGTTTGCGACGGCGCACCTTCGTAGGCTGCGTCTTCTTCCTTCCCCAGGTGGCCGAGGTCGTGCAGCATGTCAGCGGAGAACTGGCCGTGTCCGGGGTGGACGGTGTTGTCCGGAACGTTCGGTGTGCGGAGGATGTGGATGGCCAGCAACGTAGCGGCCAGGTACAGGACAACGCATACCAGGATGGGGAAGAACTGCGGTCCCGGAGCAGATTTTCCCTGCACGTTCATGGTGGCGGTGCCGATGGTGAGGAAGACGGCAATTGCGTAGAGCACGGCTACGACCACAAATTCGCTGCGGCCGGTCCTGAAAGGGGGCTTCTGTTTGCCGTCAGGCCCCGTGGTGGATCCTGCTTCTGGTTGGTGCTGGGTGATGCTCATAGGCCGAGGTCCTTTACGATTTCTTGGGCCGTTGCAACTTCGGTGGTGATGAACTGCTCGAATTCTTCACCGGTGGAGAATGTGTCCGTCCAGCTGTTGCGCTTCAGGGCTTCCTGCCAGTGCTTGGTGCTGCGCATCTCGGTGATGATTTTGATGAATTCAGCTTTCGTTTCTTCGGTGGTTCCGGGGGCGGCAACGAAACCCCGCCAGTTGGACATTGCCGCGTCCACTCCCTGTTCCTTGAAGGTGGGAACGGCCACGCCTTCGAGCCGCTCAGGCGATGAAATGGCAAGGGCCCGCAAGGTTCCCGCCTCGATCTGGTCCCTGACCTCGTTGTAGCCGGACATGCCGGCGGCCGTGGTGTGGGACAGCAGGGAGGTCAGTGCCTCGCCGCCTCCGGAATAGGCGATGTAGTTAACGTCCCTCGGATCGATCCCGACGGTTTTGGCCACCATCGCGCTCAGAAGGTGGTCGATGGATCCCAGGGATCCGCCTCCGATCGAGGTTCCTCCCGGATCTTTTTTCCAGGCGTCCAGGAAGTCATTCAACGTCTGGAACGTGGAGTCGGCAGGAACAACCAGGGCCGCGTAGTCGTCGGCCATCCGGGCGATGGGAACAACGTCGGCCATGGACTCCGGATTGTCACCGAGTTCGATGGCGCCCACCATCACCCCGCCCGTCACCAGAAGGGCATCCTCGCGCCCGGGCGTCTGCACGAACTGGCTCAAGCCGATCGTGCCGCCCGCTCCTGGCACGTTGACCACCTGCGGGTTGTTGACCACGCCGCCGCTCTTGAGCGACTGCTGGCCTTCACGGGCAAAACCGTCCCAGCCGCCACCGGGTGCTGCCGGCGCGATCAGGGTGAGCTTGTTTCGGGCCGTACTCGATCCGCCGGCAGCACCGGCACTGATGAACGCAAGGGCGGCCACAACAGCAACGACCAGGCCGAACACGGCATTGCGTAGGGGATTTTTCATAGTTCTCGTTCCGTAACGACATTGTTGGGCGGTGCGAAGGTATTGCCGGGCCGGGCCAGCAGTAAGCGAAGCACGTTCGCATCCATCCGGATACGTCTGTACACAGCGGAATACATTTATACCTGTGATGCCACTCACTGGCAAGCGACCAGCAGAAAAAACGGCTCTTGTTCTTTTGCATACGCTTGTATACAGTCGAATCCAACATCAACGGAAGGACAAGGAATGTCTATCGGAAATGGGTCGCGGCCCCAAGGCATGGAGGCTGTTGACGTCATTGTGGTTGGCGGCGGCAACGCAGGATTTACTGCAGCGCATGCAGCGGCAGTCCGCGGGCGGAAAGTGGTGCTGCTCGAAAAAGGCAGCGAAGACCTGGCCGGCGGCAACAGCTTCTACACCGCCGGCGCCACCCGCATCGCCCACGATGGCCTCTCGGATTTGGCGGACTGGGTGGAACGGGACGAGCGGCACGGCCGCACTGAAGTGCCGCCATATTCGGCCGAGGAATACGCCGCGGACCTCGCCAAGGTGACGGAAGGCCGGAACGACCCTGGCCTGACGAAGGTTCTGGTTGAGGAATCCCAGCCCACGCTCCGCTGGCTCAACAGCCTGGGCCTGAAATACCGCCTGATGTATGAACGCCAGGCCTTCGAACGGCCCGATGGCTCCTACCTGTTCTGGGGCGGGCTCCACGTGGGCAACGTCGGCGGAGGCGAAGGACTGATCGCGGACCACACGCGGGTAGCGGCCGAGTTGGGGATCGATGTCCGTTACAGCCATGCAGCCAAAAGCCTCGTCGTCGAGGATGGACGCGTTGTTGGCGTCGTCGCAGATTCACCTGCGGGCGAACTGACATTGCGCGCCGAATCCGCCATTCTCACAGCAGGAGGTTTCGAAGCCGATCCTCAATTGCGCAGGGAGCACCTGGGCGAAGGCTGGGAAAACGCCAAAGTCAGGGGAACACCGAACAACACGGGCGAAATGATCGCCGCTGCCCTTGAGATCGGTGCAGCCCGTGGAGGTGACTGGGGAACGTGCCACAGCGTCCAGTGGGATGCCTTCACCGCCACCAACGAGAGCAACCGCGAACTCACCAACCGCTTGACCCGCCAGAGCTACCCGTTCGGAATCATCGTCAACACCAACGGCGAGCGGTTCCTGGATGAAGGCGCGGACTTCCGGAATTACACCTACGCGAAGTACGGCAAGGAGATCCTGAAGCAGCCCGGATCAGTGGCCTACCAGATTTTTGATGCAACCCTTCGCCCCATGCTGCGCACCGAAGAGTACGACATGCCCGGCATCTCAGTGGAGGTGGCGGACACACTGGAAGAACTGGCAGCCAGGATCGGCGTCGATCCCGAAAAGCTGTCAAAGACTGTCAGCGACTTCAACAACTCAATCGACCGCAGCATCGCTTTCGATCCCAACGTCAAAGACGGGCGCTCCGCCACCACAGAGCCGGTGAAGAGCAACTGGGCGGCACCCATCGAAACCGGGCCCTTTTACGCCTACGGCGTCACCTGCGGAATCACCTTCACGTTCGGCGGCATCAAATCGGACACGCACGGCAGGGTTCTGGACGGCCAGGGAAAGCACATCCAGGGCCTGTATGTGGCGGGCGAAATGCTCGGCGGCCTGTTCAGCGCCAACTATCCAGGTGGCAGCGGGCTTGCTGCCGGCTGCGTGTTCGGGCGACGGGCGGGGACCCTGGCGTAAAGTTTGCTTCGAACCCGCCGCCCCTGCGCTACGAGTACGAAGCACAGCCCATATTCTTCAAGGACCAGTCAAGTGACGGATACAGCATCAACCCCACGAGTGGATGGCGAGACCATCTTCCTGACATTGCGGGGCGAGATCCTGTCCGGAGTCCACCAGCCCGGCACGGCCATCCGTGAAACATCACTTGCCGAACGCTTCGGCGTCTCCCGGACCCCCGTCCGGGAGGCGCTGTCCCGCCTCCAGCAGGAGCGTCTCCTTGAGAGAGTGGCCAGGGGGCTGCAGGTTCCCCAGGTTGACCCGCAACAGGTCATCCAGATTTATGACATGCGGATACTTCTCGAAGAGGAAGCTGCCCGGCAAGCGGCCAGGTCCCGCCAGTTCCCGGACCTCATGAGGCTTGAGGCCCTTCTTCACCGGGACCGGCAGCTCGAGGATCCGGATGACCAGACCAGAATCACCACAAACCTGGAGTTCCATGCCGCAGTCTGGAGTTCCGCCCACAATGGTGTCCTGGAGGACCTGCTGGACCGCCTGTCCACGCACCTCATCCACGCACCACGGTCCACGCTGTCTACCGGAAACCGGTGGACGGAGTCCCTTGACGAGCACGAAGCGCTGATCCAGGCCATCGAACAACAGGACAGCGACGCCGCCGGCAAAATTGCCAGGAAGCATATGGAAACTGCCCGGGCCCTGCGGCTGCAGCTTCTCCGGGAGACAGCGCTGCAACATCCGCTGCCAACCCACCGGTCCCAACGGTAGCCACCCGCGGCCGAAACGGCAAACGTGGCTGATTGATTTATTGACCGCCGGATGCAGTTCCGGCATGCGTGAGGCCCAGTCCTGCATGCCTTCGCAACAGCAACCCGAAAGACGGGCGCAGGACGAGGTTAGCGCGAGGGAGGCGGGGCGGCCGAAGGGCCGCCCCACCTCCTCCATACAAAAGGAAGCGGACGACGGCGGTAGCCTCCCGCCGTCGTCCGCTGCCCTTTGGTGCCTACTGGCTGAAGGGGACCTTCTCCCAGCTCAGGACCTCGCCGCCGGTGCTGTTGCCGGCCACCGTGAACCGCACATAGTTCGTGGCGTTGGCGGAGCCGTCCACGGTGATGCGCTGCAGGTTGTCCGCGGCGGGCTGGCCGTAGACATCCAGCCAGGGAGAGCCCTCGGCCAGCGGCTGGTTCTCGGCGAAGACGTGGCTGTCGCCGTTGATGAGGTAGACCGGGGCGTCGAAGCTGTTGGTTTCCTCGATGATGGTCTTGACGATCTCGCGGAATCCGGAGACCGTTTCCGGGTTGGCGGTTGCCGCGGCAAGCAGCGACGGATCGAACATGTCGGCCTGGGTCATCAGCACCACGGCCCGGTCGTTGCGGCGCTCCGCGTCTGCGAACGTCTCGTGGATCTGGGCGATGACGGCGTCCGTTCGGTGCTGCACCTCATCCAGCTGCTCTGCGGTGGCGGTGGTTTCGCCCAGCCCGGTCCACGGCTGCAGGGAGTTGTTGCTGCCCTGGATATCCACCACGGAGAAGGCCACCCGGTTTTCGGTAAAGCGGACGTTCTCCGGCAGCCCGAGGCTCTCCTGGGTCTTGACGGGCATGGTGGCGCCCAGCGTCTTGCCGGGCTCGGTGAAGAACACTTCCCGCAGCTTGTCCAGCCGCTCCAGCGGGTTGTAGGCGCCGTTGTTGGTGCGGTGGCAATCCACCCACTCGTTGTCGCCGGGGGTGTAAACCAGCGGGTGCTCGAAGGTGTCGAACTGGGCCCGGATGTTGGCGAAGTATTCGTCGGAGCAGACCGACGAGCCGTTTTTGATATCGCCCACATGGGTGACGAACTTCAGGTCCTTGTCGGCGTTGATGTCTTGGATCCGGCCCGGGAACTTTGCGATTTCGGCTGCGCCGTACGGGATGTCGCCGATGACGCCGAAGGTGAAGGCCTGGCCGGTGCTGTCGGCGGCTGTGGCGGGCTGGGACACGAGGAGGCCGAGCGCCAGGGTGAGCGCCGCCGTCGTAATTTTCATGGTGTGTGAAGGCATCCGAAAGGTTCCTGTCTCGGGGAAGGGCTCAGGCCGCGCGGGCGGTGAGGAACTGCTGCAAACCGGTGAGGTCGTCGGTGTTGATGTGGTCCACGCCGGCATCGGCCAGTTCGGTCCACACAGCGTCCCGGGCTGCGCCGGGCATGTCCGGGGTGGCCCAGAAGCGGACGCGGTAGCCGTTGGCGTGCGCCTCGGCAACGTAGGCGTGCAGCTTGGTGCGCTCCGCTTCGGGCATGGGCCCGACGCCCTGCCAGGTGAAGAGCTTGGTCCAGTTGTCGCTGACCAGCGGCATGAGCCCAGCGGGCATGCCCGAAGTGAGGTCGGCGGAGCGGCCGTCGTAGAAGCTAAACCGCTTCTCCTGTGCCTGCATGGTGGCCAGCGGACGGTTGCCGCTGATGACGGCGGCGACCGGGCCGGTCTTGACGTTGCCGCTGGTGTAGCGGCTCATGATGTCGCGGTGCTCGGCCAGTTCCTGCTCAATGGCGGCGTAGGTGGCCTCACCCTCGCTTTTGATGTCGATCAGGAGTTGCAGGCTGCCGTCCCAGTGCGGGTAGACGCCGTGGCCCGGTTGGCTGCGGACCAGGTCCTGCAGCGGGTCGAGATAGAGGCTTTCGAGCGTGACGCCCTGCTTGGCATCTTCCAGATCGTGGGCCACGCGCAGCTCACCGTCCACCAGCCACACGTCCGCTTCAACGCTCGTGAAGCCGTGCTCCAGCGCTTCGAACAAGGGACGGTCATGCTCATAGTCGTTGTGCGCATGCGCCTGGGCCACCGGCTGGCCGACGACGACGGGAGCCGGCTGGGGTGCCTCGGCCTGGGCAGGTGCCACTGCGGTGCCGGCCAGGGAGGCAAACACGGCGACGGCAGCGAGGGTGCTTTTCACGAACACGGAGTACTCCTGGTACCTCGGGGATGTTCGCCCGGCAGGGGTGTGCCGGGCAAAAGGGTGCGTGAAAAGACTGCTGGTGGCAGGAGAACGAAGGCGGACATCCTGATTGCTGGCAGGTAAACCGGGAGGGACCAATTCCCCTTTTGCATGCAGATTAAGTCCGGATTCGCTGAGACAAGTATTGCTGAGAAACCGCTTTCTCGCTATTGTCCTTGTCAGCGCTCACAAATGACCGGCGTCACAGTGGACCCGGCCGAAGCGCAGTTCATTCCAAAGACGGAAGAGAGAACATGCGAAAACGCAGTACCCACTTATCCATGTCCGCAGCCATTGCAGTAGCAGGGGCACTGGCCATCTCGGCACCTGCCGGAGCATCCCCCAACCCGGTGGCGGACCCTGTCGCCCAGACCGCCCAAACCCCGCTGGAGCGCCAGGTACTTTCCCCAGGCGACGGCTGGGCATCCGAGGGAACCGGAACCACGGGAGGCTCAGCGGCGGCAGACGACAACGTTTATGACGTCTCCACCAAGGCCGAACTGCTGGCCGCCTTCGCCACCGCCGGCACCCAGCCCAAGATCGTCCGCGTCCACGGAACCATCGACGCCAACACCGCCGCGGACGGGAACCCGCTGACCTGCGAAGACTACGCCGCAGGCACCGGCTTCAGGCTGGAGCAGTACCTTCAGGACTTCGACCCCGCAACCTACGGCCGCACCAAGGAGCCCGCCGGCCCGCAGGAAAGCGCCAGACGCCTCGCCGCAGCAAACCAGGCCAAGACCATCCGGTGGGACATCCCCAGCAACACCACCATCGTCGGCGCAACCCCGGAGAGCAGCATCACCGGCGCCGCGCTCCGCGTCAACGGCGCCACCAACGTGATCGTCCGCAACCTCACTGTGCGGGACGCCGCGGACTGCTTCCCGGCCTGGGACCCCACCGACGGCGCCGAGGGCAACTGGAACAGCGAATACGACCTGCTCCAGGTCATCAACAAAGCCACCCACGTCTGGATCGACCACTCCGAATTCACCGACGCCCCCAACCTGGACAGCTCCCAGCCGCTCTACTTCGGCCGCCCCTACCAGGTGCACGACGGCGCCGTGGACGTCACCAACGGCTCGGATCTGGTGACCATGTCCTACAACCGGTTCTCCGACCACGACAAGCTGCTCCTGATCGGCTCCACCGACTCGGCCAACCGCGGGGATCCCGGCAAGCTGCGTGTCACCATCCACCACAACGTCTTCGAAAACGTCGGCCAGCGCGCCCCGCGCGTCCGGTTCGGCCAAGTGGACGTCTACAACAACCACTTCAAGGTCAACGAGGGCAGCACCGTCCCCTTCGAGTACGCCCTCGGGGCCGGATTCGACTCCCACCTCTACGCCGAGGCAAACGCCTTCACGCTTCCGGCCGGAACCGACGCCGCGGACCTCATCCGGCGCTTCAAGGGAACCGCAATCACCACCATCGCGAACGCCGTCAACGGCAAAATCACCGATCTTCGCGCCGAGTACAACGCCGCTGCCGCGCCCGCGGACCAGCTGGCCGAGGACACCTCCTGGACACCACTCCACCGGTCCCAGGTCCACCCGGCCCAGGCCGTCCCGGCGCTGCTCAAGAACTCCACCGGCCCCATCTTCACTGCCGGCGGAAACCTCTGATGGCCGCCATCCTGCCCAGCCGCCGCAGCGTCCTGGCCACCCTGGCGTTCACCGCAGGAACCATGGCCCTCTCGGGAACGGGCATAGCCAGCGCCTTCCCCCAAGCAGAGCCGGACCCCACCAAGCCACGCACCAAGCCGGTCATTTTCGTCGTGGGGGACTCGACGTCGTCGGCCTACCAGCAGTCCGAACGCCCCCGCGCCGGATGGGGACAGGCCCTGCCGCTCCTGCTGGGGCCGCAGGCCACCGTCTTTGACTACGCCTGGTCCGGCGCCTCCTCCAAGAGCTTCGCCGATGCAGGGCTGCTGGACCCGGTGCTGGCACTGATGCAGCCGGGCGACTACCTGCTGATTTCCTTCGGCCACAACGACGAAAAAGTGGCGGACCCCAACCGTGGAACGCTCCCGGACACCACTTTCAAGGAGTACCTGGGCCGGTACATCGAGGGCGCCAGGGCACGCGGGGGCAAGCCTGTCCTGGTGACCTCCGTGGAACGCCGCCGCTTCGATTCCTTCGGCAACGCCCAGGATTCCCATGGCGCGTACCCGCAGGCTGTGCGGGAACTCGCCGCGGCGTCGGGCACTCCGCTGGTGGACCTTACGGTGTCCTCGAAGCAGCTGTGGCAGCAACTGGGCCCGGAAGGGACCAAGCAGCACTTCCTTCACCTGGCTCCGGGCGAGCACCCGCAGTACCCGCAAGGCTCGGAGGACAACACCCATTTCCAGGCCGCCGGAGCGCTGGCGGTGGCCCGCCTCGTGGCCCGCGAACTGCAGTCCAAGGAGATCGTCCCGCCGGGCTACTTCCTGAATATCGACGCCGGCGCCGATCCCCTGCTGGGCATGTACTGGCCCGCCGAGCGGCCCGTGGATGTACCGGTGACGCTCGACGTCGGACCCGGCAGGACGTTCGCGACCATTCAGTCTGCCGTCGACTCCGTCCCCTCGGGGAGCCTCCAGCGGACCGTCATCAGGATCCAGCCCGGCACCTACCGGGAAGCCGTGCGGGTGCCATCCGACAAACCCCGGATCTCGTTCATCGGCCTGGGCAGCCGGCCGGAGGACGTGGTGCTCGTCTGCAACAACGCGTCCGGCACGCCCAAGCCGGACGGCAGCGGCAACTTCGGCACCTCCGGCAGCGCGTCCGTGCGGATTGACGGGCCGGACTTCGTGGCCCGGAACCTGACGTTCAGCAACGATTTCGACGAGGCCGCCAACATGGGGATGAAGGACCGCCAGGCCGTGGCGCTGCACATCACTGCGGACCGTTCGGTGCTGTCCAACGTCAGGATGCTGGGCAACCAGGACACCCTGCTGGTCAATTCCCCGGCGGCGGGCGTCCAGGCCCGGTTCTACTTCGAGGGCTGCTATGTGGAAGGGGACGTTGACTTCATCTTCGGCCGCGGGACGGCCGTCTTCAGCGGCTGCGAGATTAAGTCCCTGGACCGCTCCTCGAGCACGAACAACGGCTACGTGACAGCAGGCAGCCTGGACCTGTCCATCAACTACGGCTACCTCTTTGACCGTTGCCGGCTCGTCTCGGATGCCGCCGCAAACACTGTCCACCTCGGCAGGCCGTGGCACCCCAGCGGCGACCCGAAAGCTGTTGCCCAGGTCCTGATCCGGGATTCCTGGCTTGGTGCCCACATCTCCGGCACGCCGTGGACGGACATGAGCGGCTTCTCCTGGCGCGAGGCGCGGTTCCACGAGTACAACAACCGCGGCCCCGGCGCGCAGGTGACTGCCGACCGTCCGCAGTTGCCCGGGACTGAGGCGGGCAACTACACGGCCAGGGACTACCTGCAGGGAATGGACGGGTGGGCACCCCAGCTCGCAGGCACGACGGCGGACTGCAGCGTCGTGCCGTCGGAGGTGGCTGCTTAGCTTCCGGCATGCAATGGCGGGCGACATCCGCTAATGGCCCACCCCGGAAAACAGACGCGGGGTCACTTTCGGCCCAATAATCGCTGGATTTTGGGCCGGAAGTGACTCCGCGTTGCAATGGCGGGCGGACGACGGCGGGAACCTCCC
>NZ_VHIJ01000001.1:173084-190637 GCF_006680095.1 Pseudarthrobacter sp. B4EP4b
GTGACGCCGCGTTGCAATGGCGGGCGGACGACGGCGGGAACCTCCCGCCGTCGTCCGCTTCCTGGCAGCTACCTCTGTACGTTCGCGGTCAGTCCTTTGCCACGTCCAGCTCGATCACTGCCCACGACAGCGCCGGGAGAGTTGCCCGGAGTTCGGAGCCGCTCGCCTTGGCTCCTTCCAGCGGCTTGAGCCCCACCTGGTCCGGCCTGCTTTGAGTGTTGATGGTGAAACGGTCGCCGTCTTCAGGGATTTCCAGGACCTCCGCGCGGACAACCTGGCGCGCATCAAAACCGCGAAGTGCCACTTCAACGTCCGCCGCTTCCTCAAGGCCGCGGTTAGCGAAGAACAACGCCAGGCGGCCTGTCTCCTCATCCCAGGTGGCACTGACATCCACAAGATCGGTGCCGCCGAAACGGGCATTTTCGTACTTGTCCGAGTCAACGGCCAAACGCAGGATCTGGCCCTTGGCCAGCTCTGCCATCCGGGCGAACGGGTGGAAGATGGTCTGCCGCCACGCCGGCCCGTTTTCCTCGCTGAAGATCGGAGCGATGACGTTGACCAGCTGCGCCTGGTTGGCGATCTTGACGCGGTCGCCGTGCCGGAGCAGCGAGTTCAGCAGGGTTCCCACCACCACGGCATCGGTCACGTTGTATTTGTCCTCGATGACCCGGGGGTGCTCGCGCCAGCCCGCTTTTGCCACATTGTGGGGCTGGTCCTGGGTATCCAGGCCGCGCTGGTACCAGACGTTCCACTCGTCGAAGGAAAGGTTGATGTGCTTCTTGTGCTTCCCCTTCGCCCGGACGGCGTCGGCAGTGGCGATGACTGATTCGATGAAGTAGTCCATGTCCACTGCACTGGCGAGGAAGCTGCCGGCGTCGCCGTCGTGCTCCTGGTAGTAGGCGTGGAGCGAGACGTAGTCCACCTCGTCATACGCATGGGTGAGGACAGTCTGCTCCCACGCGCCGAACGTGGGCATGCCGGAGTTGGAGCTTCCGCAGGCCACCAGTTCGATGTCCGGGTCCACGAAGCGCATGGCTTTGGCGGCTTCCTGCGCCAGGCGGCCGTATTCCTCAGCTGTCTTGTGGCCGATCTGCCAGGGCCCGTCCATTTCGTTGCCCAGGCACCAGAGCTTGATGTTGAACGGATCCTTGTGGCCGTTTTTGGCGCGGAGGTCGGACCAGTAGCTGCCGCCGGGGTGGTTGGAGTATTCGACGATCTCGCGGGCCGCGTCCACTCCCCTGGTGCCCAAGTTGATGGCTTCCATGATTTCCGTGCCCGCCAGCCGGGACCAGTCCACGAATTCGTGCAGGCCGAACGCGTTGGTCTCCACGGTGTGCCAGGCACCGTCCAGCCGGCGGGGCCGGTCCCCGCGCGGGCCGATGCCGTCTTCCCAGTTGTAGCCGGAGACGAAGTTGCCGCCGGGATAGCGGACAACCGTGGCGCCGAGTTCTTTGACGAGCTTGAGGACGTCGAGGCGGAAGCCGTTCTCATCCGCTTCAGGGTGGCCCGGCTCGTAGATGCCGGTGTAGACGCAGCGGCCCATGTGCTCCACGAAGGAGCCAAAGAGGCGGCGGGGAACTTCGCCGATGGTGAAGTCGCGGTCGAGGGTGATCCGTGCGCGGGACATGTTGGAGTTACTCCTTGGTCATGGGAGGTCTGTTTGAAAGCGTTGGGTTTGCTAGGCGGAAGGTGCCGGATCAGGTCCCGGCGAGGCCCGTCGTCGCAACGCCCTTGATGATCTGGCGCTGGAAGAACAGGAACACCAGGATCAGCGGCAGCGCCGCGAGCAGGGCGGACGCCATGTTCTGCGCGTACTGGATGCCGTAGGCGCTCTTGATGGTCTGCAGGCCCACCGGAAGGGTGAGGAGCGAGCCGTCGTTGGTGGCGATGAAGGGCCACAGGAAGTTATTCCAGGCGCCGATGAACACAAAGATGGCGACGGCGGCCAGGATGGGCCGGGACAACGGAAGGATGATTTGGGTGAAGATCCGCATGCGGCTGGCGCCGTCCATCACCGCGGCTTCTTCAAGTTCGCGCGGAATCTGGTCGAAGAACTTCTTGAGCACGAACACCATGGCCGGGTGGATGACCTGCGGCAGGATGATGGCCCATGAGGTGTCGATCATGTGCAGGGCGAGCATCTGGTAGAAGAGCGGGATGATCAGGACCGGCGGCGGGACGATGATGGAGGCGATGATCACCGTCATCAGCACCTTCTTGCCCTTGAAGTCGATCCGGGACAGCGCATAGGCCACCAGCGCCGAGATCACCAGGGTGATGGCCGTGATGGCCGCGGAGGTGTACAACGAATTCCATGTCCAGAGCGGGATGTTGCCGTCCTGGAAAACCTTCACGAACGCTTCAGGAGTGAAGCCCGACGGCGGCACCCAGCTGATCTTCGGCGCTGCGGCATCCGTCTCGGTCTTGAAAGCGGTGGCGGTGGCCCAGGCGAAGGGAACCAGCCAGAGCACTGCGATCAGCGCGGCTGCCACCACGGCTGCGATCTTGCCCGCGGTCATCTTCTTGCGCGGTTGGCGGATTTCCTGGCTGGCGCTGGTGCTGGTGCGTGACTTCGGGCGGTCGAGGGTCTGAATGGCCATGGTTATGCACTCCTGCGGCGGGTGATGGCGAACTGCATGACCGAGACGAGCACGATCAGTCCGAAGAAGATGTAGGAGATGGCTGCGGAGTAGCCCAGCCGGTAGCCGGTAAACCCGGTTTCGAAGATGTACTGCACCACGGGCCGGGTTGATCCTCCGGGGCCGCCGGCGGTCATCTGGTACACCTGGTCGAAGATCTTCAGCGAGGCCAGGATCTGGAGGAGCACGATCATCACGGTGGTGGGGGTCAATTGCGGCAGGGTGATGGAGAAGAACTGCCGCCAGGCTCCGGCGCCATCGAGGGATGCCGCCTCATAGTGCTGGTGCGGGATGTTCTGCATCGCAGCCAGGTACAGCAGGAAGTTGAACCCCACTGTCCACCACAGCGTGGCGATCACGATCGCCCACATGGCCACATTGGGGTCGTTGAGCCAGGCGACTTTGGGGATGCCGATCTTGGACAGGGCATCGTTGATGAGGCCAAGCTGCGGGTTGTACATCCAGGTGAAGAAGAGGGAGACCACGGTGGACGCGAGCAGGTAGGGGGCAAAGTAGGAGAGCCGCCACAGCCACTGCGCGGGAAGCCCGACGTTGAGCAGTGCCGCCATCACCAGGGCTACCAGTACCAGCGGGACGGTGCTGATGACGGTGAAGTAGAGGGTGTTGCCGAGTGAGCGCCACATGCCGGCGTCAGCCAGGGCTTCGGCGTAGTTGGCGAAGCCGATCAGGCTGTCGTTGGCTCCGGTCAGGGACTTGCCGGTGAGGCTCATGTAGAGGCCGTAAAGAAGGGGCCAGACAAGGAACACAAGGAAGAAAACCAGGAAGGGGGCGGCGAATCCCCAACCGCTGCGGTTGCTTCTGGTGAGGCTCCCGGGTTTCCGCCGGGCTGCTAGTGAAGAACTCATGAAGGACTCCTTTGTCGCTCGGTGGGGTTAGACCGGGTTGGGCATGGAAAGAAGGTGGTTGGTCCGCTCTTCGAAGGCGTCCCAACCCGCAGCTGCCTTGTCGCGGCCGAGGAGGACGTTCTGCACGTTCTCCGCAAAGTAGGTCTGCCAGTCAGAACCTGAGCCGCTGAACCAGGATTCGGGGTCGTAGGCAATCACGTCGGCTGCATTGGCGTAGTGCACCTGCGGTGTGAGGTCCTTGTAGGCCTGCGACCGGACCACGGGCTGGTACGCCGGGATGTGGCCTGCTTCTGCCCAGGAGAGTGATCCCTTGAGGACATCGCTGACGAACTTGTAGACATCGCGGCGCTTTGCTTCGTCCACGTTCAGTTGCCGCGGAAGGACGAAGGAATGCGAGTCTGCGTAGGCGGCCGGGGTGCCGTAGAGCGTGGGAATGGTTGCGGCGTCCACCGGCAGGCCTGCCTTCTTGAGGGTGGGCAGTTCCCAGACGCCGCTGAAGAGCATCCCCGAGTCGCCGCGGGCGAATTCCGCGATGCCGGTGCTGATGTCGCCGCTCTTGGCCGCGATGGTGTCATCAAAAAGCGATGCCATGAATTCGAGGGACTCAATGGCTGCGTCCCGGTCAACCTTCATCGGCTGGCCCGGTGTGAGGCTGATGTCCGCGCCGTGCTGTTTGTAGAGCGTGTAGAAGAGCCGCCACATCTGGGATCCGCTGCCCAGGTAGCCAAAGGACAGTCCATGGGCTTTGGTGACCTTCTGCATTTCCCTGGCCAGGTCCATGAACTCCTGCGGTGAAGCCACGTCCTCCAGTTGTCCGTTGCCGGCCAGGACCCCGGCTTTTCTGGCCACGTCCGTGTTGTAGAACATCACGAACGGGTGCGAATCCAGGGCGATGGAGAACACTTTGCCGTCCTGCTGGCTCTTCTCCCAGATGCGCGGGGCGAAATCTGCACCGGTGACTCCGTGCTCTGCCAGCAAGGAGAGGTCCCAGGGGTCGATCAGCCCGCCCGGCGCATAACCGGGGACGCGGCTGGCATGCATGATTGCTACCTCGGGCGGACGTCCACCTGCTGAGGCCATGGCCAGTTTGGTGTAATACGGGGGCCCCCAGGCCAGAACCGTGGGGTGCACCTTGAACGCCGGGTTGGCCTGGTTGGCGCCGTTGATCATGGCCTGCATCTTGATGCCGTCGCCACCGGACAGCAGATGCCAGAAGCCGATGTCCCGGACACCGGCGGCCTGGGCGTTTCCGCCGCACCCTGTCAGTGCGCCTGCTGCCAGGAGGCTGCCAAAGGCCGCGGTTCCCGTCAGTATCTGTCTCCGGGACAACTGCTTCCCGGGAAATACTTCAAACTGCTTCACCAATCACTCCTTTGGATGGGTCCGCTGAAAGGTCACTTCTTATTGCTCAAAACTCCGGTTCCGGTGCGCTGCGCCCCTGGCCGATGCTGGTGGGGAGTGACGCGGGTCTCACATTACATCGATGTAATGACCGCTGCAAGGAAAAATTGTTAGCGCAAACAATTTGATCGCAGGCTCTCGTGTCAGCCGCCGCTGCTGTCCCGTTCCACAATCGTGTAGTCAATGGGAGCCAGGCGCTGTTCATGACCCCTGTCCGCCATCCGCTCCGTCAGGAGGCGCAGGGCTTCCGTGGCGACAGCGCGCTTGTCAAAGGAAACGGTTGTTAGGGACGGAACGGCATAACGGCCGTCAGCAATGTCATCAAAGCCCGCTACGGCAATGTCCTCCGGAATCCGCAGGCCCTTCTTCCAGAGCACGCTCAGTGCGCCGATGGCCATGGAATCGGTGAAACAGAACAAAGCCTCCGGCAGCGGATGCGAGGCCAGGTAGGCAGTCAATGCTTCGGCAGCAGTTTCCGGCGTCCATTTTTCGCAGGGAATCAGCAGCGATTCGTCCCGGTCAACACCGAGGATCCGCAACGCTTCTTCGTAACCCTGGGTTCTCTGGATCGCCGCGGCCGATCCCCTGCCCTGGGTGGTTCCCAGGATGGCGATCCTGCGGCGCCCCGGCTTCGCCAGGGCCAACGTCATGTCCCGTGCCGCCGCGAAGCTGTCCACGAACACGCGGTCGGCGAGCTTCTGTGTGACCTCGCCGAGCAGGACTACGGGCGGAAGGGCAACACCTACCTGGACCGCGCTCTCATCGAGCACCACAGGATTGAGGATCAGCCCGTCGATGAGGTTGGTGCGGGCGCGCACCATAAGTTCGTGTTCGCGCTGGGGATCGGAACCGGTTTCCTCGATCTGCACCACCCAGCCCTGTTCATGCGCTACCTCGACGACATTGTGGGCGATCTCTGCCGAGTAGGGCGTGGCAAGGTCAGGCAGGGCCAGCGCAATGACACCGGATCGTCCATTACGCAACCCCCGGGCGGAGAGGTTGGGCACGTAATCCAGATCGAGGATGGCCTGCTCCACTTTCAGCCGGGTGGCTTCACTCACCGGAACGATGCCGTTCATGACGTTCGAGACCGTCTTGGGTGAAACACCGGCGCGGCGCGCGACGTCCTTGACCGTTGCGCGCACTGCTCCCCTTTCCGACCCAATATCGCCAACCCGGCAGGCAGCGGATGCCGCTCTGGTGGCTTGCTGATGATGTTACCGCCCGCTTAAGGGAGGTCCTGCCAGAACCCGTTTCAGCAGGGACTCCCTTACGCGTCCGGGAAGGCGTTGACTGGAGGAAAAGCCCGGCACATCGGCGTCGGGCGAACGATTATCAGCAAGGGAGACATGATGCATACGCGGACACTTGGGCAGGGCCTGCAGGTTTCGGCGATCGGCCTTGGCTGCATGGGAATGTCGCAGAGCTACGGCCCCAACCCCGGGGACCGCCAGGCGATGATCGGTGTGCTCCGCGATGCTGTGGAGATCGGCATCAACTTCTTCGATACCGCCGAGGTGTACGGCCCCTTCGTCAACGAGGAACTGGTCGGGGAGGCACTCGCACCGGTCCGGAACGAGGTGGTCATCGCCACCAAGTTCGGCTGGCGGATCGAGAACGGGAAGTCCGTGGGGCTGGACAGTTCACCCGAGCGGATCAAACGCGTGGCCGACGAGTCGCTGCGCCGGCTGCGGGTGGACACGCTCGACCTCTTTTACCAGCACCGCGTGGATCCCAATGTCCCTATCGAAGAGGTGGCAGGCGCGGTGGGCGAGCTCGTCCAGGCCGGAAAGGTGCGCCATTTCGGGCTGTCGGAGGCCTCCGCTGCGACCATCCGTGCCGCCCACGCCGTCTTTCCGGTGACAGCGGTGCAGAGCGAGTACTCGCTGTGGACGCGGGACCCAGAGCCGGAAGTACTGCCTGCCCTGGCAGAACTGGGCATCGGTTTTGTGCCTTTCAGCCCGCTCGGCAAGGGCTTCCTCACCGGAACCGTGGATACGGCCACACAGTTCTCGGAGGGTGACGTCCGCGGCACCATCCCGCGTTTTTCTCCCGAGAACCGCGCCGCCAACCAGGCCTTGGTGGATCACGTGGCCGGACTCGCGGCAGCCAAAAACGCCACGCCCGGGCAGATTGCGCTGGCCTGGCTCCTGGCCCAGCAGCCGTGGATTGTGCCGATCCCCGGGACCCGCCGTCGGGAGCGCCTTGAGGAGAACGCCGCGGCTACGGCCGTCGCGCTGTCCGCCGATGAAGTGGCCGACCTCAACGCAGTCGCCGCCCGGATCGGCGTGCAGGGGAACCGCTACAACGATCTGCATCTGGGCCTCGTCGGGCGATGACCCCTGACACCCCCTCACCCTGAGGAAACCGACGCGGGGTCATTTCCGGCCCAATAATCGCTGCATTTTGGGCCGGGAGTGACCCCGCGTTGCAAAGGGGAGCGGACGACGGCGGGAACCTCCCGCCGTCGTCCGCTTTCTGTTTGTCAGTGGTCGCCTTCCAAGCCGGCCGCACGGGCACTGCTAGAACTGCCCGGTGGGGCCGCTGTCCTGGACTTCGCCGCGCCAGCCGCCGGTTTCGGTGCCGCGCGATTCGATGAAGGCCTTGAACTTCCGCATGTCGGCCTTCACCTGCATCTCGTCGATCTTCAGTGCCGCACCTGCCTTTTCAGTCAGGGTCTCCGGCGCCCATTCGAAATGGACTTTAACCTTCGTGTGGTTCGAATCCAGCGGCGTAAACCTGATGATGCCGGCATGGGACTTGCCGTCGGTGCTGCGCCAGGCGATCCGGTCGTCCGGCTCCTGGTCAACTATCTCGGTATCGAATTCGCGCTGAACGCCGCCCACCTTGGTGACCCAGTGGTTGGTTGTGTCAGTCAGCTGGGTTACGGATTCCACACCGGACATAAACTGCGGAAAGGACTCGAACTGGGTCCACTGGTTGTACGCGGTCCGCACCGGTACTGCCACGTCGACTGTCTCTTCAACGTGTTCCATCTGCTTCCTCCTCGTGACGGACGGCCGCAACAGCGGACCGGCAGCACTGGCCATCCTGCCAGTCAGGCAGCCGCCACCTTTTCACCATAAATCCGGCCGCTGTCGGGGTCCAGACCCTCTGAATTCCTGGTTGGGGTTGAGAATTCCGCAGCGTTAACCGGTGGATTTGAGCGGATGATTTCCATTGACCGGGACGATCCCACACGGGCCGACGTCCATCAGCTCCTCGCAAGAGAGAGGCGATGCAGGCTCGGATCCACCGGAGCGAACCTCCGGGTGGTGTCGCCGTTTCACTTCTTAGGTATAGGGGTTACCGCACCGTTCAATACTTAGGTATTAGGGTATCGAGCGTGCCCGGAAAGAGGTACATTACTTCGTTGCGCCTACTTTCGTTTCGGGTCTACGCTTTGGCATAGCTGGCATTTAGCCGTCGTTATTTCTGGGGTCGACGCTTGCTTTACGCAGCAAAAACTTAAATTCCCCAACAGAAACAGCCGATTAACATGAAGGCTACATCCGCCGGCTTAATGACTCAGGAATTGCCAATCCACGGGACAAACCGAAGTGCGCGTCCAACAAAATTTCCAGGCCTGATAAGGGCCAAGGGCAAGTCCTGGCGTAAATACGTGGCGGTCGCATCATCCGTTCTGGCTGTGTTCGCACTATTTACCCCACCATCGGCAAACGCCGCAGCAGCGACCATCTCTCCGACAATGGACACCTACGTACAGGCGGACAAGGCGACCACCAACTTCGGGACCAGCATCCGTTTATCAACCGAAGGCCGCACCAATATTTGGCGGAACGCACTCCTACGGTTCGATGTCCAAGTTTCCGCCGGCCAACATGTTGTTTCGGCTAAACTGCGGGCCTATTCGGAGACCTCAACAACGTCCACTCAGTTCGTGGATGTTTTTACTACCTCCGGCGGTTGGACCGAGCGGGGAGTCACCTGGAATACCGCACCGGCGCGCGCGACTTGGCTGGGGAAGGCCGGCAGGTTCGCTGCCAACTCCTGGGTTGAGTGGGACGTTACGAAGGGCGTTGGCGCAACGGGTGGCGAGGCGAACTTCAAGCTGGAAAGCAACGCGCAGAAGTGGATCGGCTTCAAGTCCAAGGAATCCTCGAATGCCGCCCTGCGTCCACGGCTGGTAATTACCACCGCAGCTGACACAGTGACCTCCACGGAGGCTGCGCTAGCCCATGGCTGGGGCACACCTGTAACTGGCGACGAGTTCAATTACACAGGTGCACCCGATGCCACCAAGTGGACTGTTTACAACAGCCCAGGGCATGCGGGCAACGGTATCCGCAGTCCACAGCAGGTTACGGTGGACGGTTCCAAGATGGTTATCAATGGAACTCCGGATGGCACTACTGCCGGTATCGGCGCCAAATTCTCAAACCAGAGGTACGGCCGGTGGGAAATCCGCGCGGCGGGCTCCGGTGACAATGAATACCACCTAGTGTCCATTTTGTGGCCGGATAGCGAGAATTGGCCCTGCGAGGGCGAAGTTGACTACGCGGAGACGACTGGTGACTGGAGCTTAATCAAATTCTTCCACCACTACGGATGTTCAAATTCGCAAACATCGGGGACAAAGATTCTGGACGTCAGCCAGTTCCACAACTACGCGGTTGACTGGTCTCCGAGCGGGACGGTCGGCTACATCGATGGAGTCAAGTGGTTTGAGGACTACGACCCAACCCATCAGCCTCCAGCGTCGATGCACCAGACACTGCAATTGGACTGGTTCCCGGACGGCACTCCTGACGGCGCTGGCGAGATGCGGGTGGACTGGATTCGCGTATATGCGGCTGGAGCCTAGGGCGTTTCTCCCTAGAAATAGCCGAATGACGACGGCAAACAGTGACCTAACGTCATACAACGCGACGGCATCCGGATTCAGCCAAACAACGTCCTACCCTTGACAGGTGACTTTGACTAAGATGCGCACCGCCGCCGCGAGCTCGCTCGCCGCCGCCGGTCTCCTGTTTTCCCTCGCCGCCTGCTCAGCGCCGGCCGACCAGCCTGCCGCCTCCGAACCGGCTTCCTCGGCAGCTTCCTCCCCCAGCGCCTCCGACGGGCCCTGCAGTGGCGTGAAGGTTATCGTCGATTCCGGCTCCCTGAAGCAGGCTGCCGCTGACAAGTCCGTGTGCGTGCCCGTGGAGGCCGCCACCCCCGCGTCCAAGGTGCTCGAAGAGGCCGACATCAAAACAGTGGGCACTGAGCAGTACCCCAACGAACTGGTGTGCCGCGTGAACGGTGTCCCCGCCGCGGACTTCGACATCACCCACAAGGGCGGCACGTACCGGGAAGAATGCAAGGGCATGCCCGCCGCCTTCGCGTACTGGTCCCTCTGGACCAAGCCGGCCTCCGGTGAGTGGGCCTACGCCCAGGAAGGCCTCGCCACCCTGAAGGTGAACCCCGGAGAGAGCCTGGAACTGCTCTACACCGTCGACGGCGAACCGGCCGCGCCCAAGGCATGACCTTTCGACCCGCGCCGCTGCGCGCCGGCATTGCTCTGGCCGTCGTGTTCATCGCGGCGCGGGTCATCTACCGCGTCCTCTTCAACGGTGCGGGCATTGGCTCGCCCATCCTGCTGGACCTGCCGGCCATGCGGCTGCCGGCCCCGTACGCCCATGTGGTCTTCCTCGGTCCTGTCTCCGGGCCCGGGCTGTGGGCGGCGGTCCTGTCTGCCCTGCCCATTGCCGGATTGTTCGTCAGCTTCGGCCTGCTCAACGCCTGGGTGGACGTGGCCCGCGGGTTCGTGTTCCTGGCGCGCCGCGGCCCCGTGCAGGGCATAGCCCGGATGCTTGTGGTGGCATGGGCAGCTCTCCCCGCGCTGGCCGACGCCGTGACCTCCGTGCGCCTGGCGTTTCGTTTGCGGGGCGAGCGTTTTGGCCCCCGTGCCCTGGTGCCCGTGCTCGAGCGCACGCTTGAGCATGCCAGCAGGGTGGCTGCGGCCCTTGAGCTGCGGGGCTTCGGGAGCAGGGCGGTACAGCAGCCTGGCAACGGTTTCGAAGCTCCGCTTCTCGTCCGGGACGCCCAGTTCCGAATCGGAGACGCGGCCGTCCGCGTGGCCGGATTTACCCCTGCCGGGGGCTCACTTACCGCCATTACCGGGCCCACCGGCTCCGGCAAATCCACCATCTTGCGGGGTATCGCCGGTCTCCTCTCCCACGTCGACGGCGGCGACATTTCCGGCACCGTACGCGTCGCCGGAGCAGACCGGGCCACCGCTCCGCCGCGCGATACCGCCCGCCACATCGGCGTGGTCCTGCAGAATCCCCGCGCCGCTTTTGCCAGCACCCGGGTCCGGGACGAAATCTCCCTCGCCCTTGAACTGCGCGGGATGCCGTCCGCTGCCACGAAGGCCCGCGTGCAGGAGGTTGCCGAACGGATTGGCGTGACAGCGCTGCTGGACCGGAATCTCAACACCCTCTCAGCAGGTGAGGCGACACTCGTGGCCATCGCCGCCGCAGTGGTGGACCATCCGGCGCTGCTGCTGGTGGATGAGCCACTGGCCGATCTCGATACTTCAGCCCGGGTACGTGTCATCTCGGTACTTCATGCCCTCGCCCGCGATGCCGGTGTCTGCGTCATTGTCGCCGAGCACCGTGCGGAAGCGCTCATACCCGTTGCTGATTCCTGGTGGACCATCAACGACGGCGCCCTGGTCCCGGGTGCCGCGCCCTCCCCTTCACACCCTGTTGAGCTCCGTGAACCACCGGCAGAGCCAGTGAACGTTCCTCCAGTGCTGACCGCGACCAACCTCGCAATGCACCGCAAGGGCAAGCCGCTGGTGCGCGACGCATCCCTGACCCTGCACCGCGGTGAAGTGGTGGCCCTCGTGGGGCCGAACGGCGCCGGAAAGTCGTCCCTCCTGGTGGCGCTTGCGCTCGGTGAAAATACGGGGGGATCAACTACGTACGACGGCGGTCGGGTCGCCCTGGTGCCGGACGCCTCGGACGACCTCTTCACCAGGGATACCGTCGCGGGCGAGCTTCGCGCCGCCGAGCGGCGCCAGGCCCGCCGAAAGGGCAGCGTCCAGCCTGCGCCCGGCTCCGCAACTGACCGATTGGCCCGGTTCCGCGGAGACGCGATTCCCATCGGGCACGAGCACCCGCGTGATCTTTCCGCCGGCGAGCGCAGGATCCTTGCCATCGCGCTGCAGACCATGGACGATCCCGAGGTCCTCCTGATCGACGAGCCCACCCGCGGCCTCGATCCCGCGGCGCGCGCAGCAGTCTCGGCAGCACTCCGGGCCGCGGCGGACGAGGGCACTGCCGTCCTGATCGCCACGCACGACCTCAACTTTGCCCGAGGCCTTGGTGCCCGGATCCTCCCGATGAGGGACGGCGTCGCGCCCTCTTTGGACACGAAAGCCGCCCCGGTTGGTGCCGTCCCCGCACAACCCGCAACAGCACCAAGGATCCCGGCGCCAACGTTCACCGACGAACCAACCGACTCGCACAGCGCGAAGAAGCCCCGTATCCGGATGCCGCGGCCCGTCGAGCTCGCCGTCCTCGCCGCAGCTAACCTTCTTGCCCTCGGTGCCTTCTGCTGGCCGCTGCTCGCCGCCGCGCTTCCGCAGGATGCCGCCGCAGCACTCCCCTACGCGGCGCTGGCTATCGCACCCCTCGCCGTCGTGGCCATCGTGCTCTCCCTCGACGCTTCGGTGAGCTCGGCACATACCGTGGCACTGCTCGGCGTCCTGGCCGCGGTAGGTTCCGCGGTGCGGGTGGCGAGTACCGGCGTCGGGGGCGTGGAGGCGGTCTTTATCCTGCTGATCCTGGCCGGGCGGGCGTTCGGTGCCCGCTTCGGCATGCTCCTCGGCGCCGCCACCATCGCGGTTTCGAGTGTGCTGTGGGGCGGGATCGGACCGTGGACCCCGTTCCAGATCTTCGCCTGCGCGTGGGTGGGCGCGGGTGCCGGCCTGCTCCCCCGCCGGGTGCGCGGTAGGGCCGAACTGGGGATGCTGTGCGGCTACGGCGTGGTGGCGTCGTACCTGTTCGGGCTGCTGACCAACCTGTGGTTCTGGCCGTTCGCGGTGGGCGCCGGCACGGGCATCTCCTACCTGCCCGGCGCGCCGCTGGGCACCAACCTCAGCAGCTTCCTGCTGTACTCACTGGTGACGTCGACGGCGGGCTGGGACACCCTGCGTGCCATCACCACGATCATTGGCATCGCAGTGGTGGGCCGGGCCATCCTCGCCGCGTTCCGGCGGGTGAAGCCGGTCTCCGGCGCGGCCGGGCAAAAGCAGGCTCACTCCACCCAAGCCAAAGACCGGCTTCAGCTCAGGGTCTAAGGACCCCCCGAAAATAGTGGCAGGACCAGCCCCTTTGTTGATGACGTGCTTCACGCACCCGCGTATTGGGCGGGGGCATTGGCTTCGAGTGCGGCGTTGAGTTCCTCAAGGGTGGGCGGATTCGCTCCCGGGCGCTGCACGGTGATAGCCGCGGCTGCTGCTGCGGTGTGTCCAAGCTGCTCCAGGACAGCCGGCGCGAACCCTTCGGTTCCCCGGGTGAGGAAGCCCAGGATCAGGGCGGACATGTAGGAGTCTCCGGCGCCGATGGTGTCTGCAACTGTCGTTTTCACGGCGGGGATGCTGATGGTGGCGGCGGCTGTGGTGAATTGCGAACCTTCAGCGCCTTTAGTAATGACCGTCAACCGGGTGCCCAGTCCGAGGATGTGTGCAGCGGTTTCGTCCAGGCTTTTCCCGGGGTACAGCCAGTGCGCGTCCTCGTCGCTGAGTTTGACGACGTCGGTGAGGGCCACGAGCTCTTCGAAGATGGCTTTCGCTTCGGCGTGGCTGCCGAGGAGGGCGGGCCGGATGTTGGGGTCGTAGGTGATCATGCAGTGCCGGTGTGCCTGTTCCAGCAGGGCTTTTACGGCGCTGGCGCCTGGGCTAAGGAAGGTCGCGATGGATCCCGTGTGCAGGATTTTGGGGAAGTACGCGGGCGGCGTGGGGGCCAGGTCCCAGGAGATATCGAACTCGTACGTGGCAGAGCCGTCCGAAGCGAGGGTTGCTGTTGCCGACGGTGTCCGGGTGAGGGATTTCGAACCGGGCAGGAGTGTGACTCCTGCGCTGTGGAGATGTTTTTCGATGGCGGTCCCCCGGGAGTCCGGGGCGATGGCCGTCAGCAGACCTGTGGTGACGCCGAGGCGGCCGAGTCCGTAAGCGACGTTGGCCGGCGAGCCGCCCGGATGTTCCACCTGGCCGTTTGAGGTTGTGACCACGTCGATCAGCGCTTCGCCTACGACAGTGACGTCAAGTGTCGGGTGAATGTCCTGCCGGGCTGTTGTGAGGTAATCCATGGTCTGTCTCTCGTGGGGAGCTGATGGGGTGGGGCTGTTCAAGCGACGTCAGTCCGCGGACCGATGGCCTGGTCCGCGGACTGACGTCGGGGCAAGCAGTTGATCAGGCGGTGGCTGCGCCGGTCATGATTGCCACTGCATCGGTCATGTTGTGCGATTGCGGGGTGATGGTGGCCGCGCATTTGCCGAGGCGCTGGATGTGGATGCGGTCTGCCACGTCGAACACGTGGGGCATGTTGTGGCTGATCAGGATGACGGGCAGGCCGCGGTCCCGGAGGTCCCGGACCAGCTGCAGGACCTGGTTGGATTCGCGCACGCCCAGTGCCGCCGTCGGCTCATCCAGCACAACAACCTTTGACCCGAATGCTGCGGCACGGGCGACCGCCACGGCCTGGCGCTGGCCGCCGGACAGGTTCTCCACGGGGACAGTGACGTCCTGGAGGGTGGAGATGCCGAGCCGGGTCAGCTCTTCCTTGGCTTTGCGGCGCATTCCTTTGGTGTCCAGTACGCGGAAGAGCTTGCCCAGCGGGCCGGGGATCCGCTCTTCCCGACCTAAGAACAGGTTTGACGCCACATCGAGCGCCGGCGACACCGCAAGGTTCTGGTACACCGTCTCAATGCCGTGGGCACGGGCATCCTGGGGCCGCTTGAAATGCACCGGTTTGCCTGAGACAAAGAGCTCGCCGGAATCCGGGACCTCTGCTCCGGTGAGGCATTTGATCAGGGTTGATTTGCCCGCGCCGTTGTCACCGATGATTGCCAGGACTTCGCCCGGGTACAGGTCGAGGCTGACTCCGTCCAGGCCGACGACGCGGCCGAAGGTCTTGACGAGGTTCCTGGCCTTCAGGATTGGCTCGCGCGTTGCGGTGTGCGAAGCTGCTGGTTCTGTCATGGTCATGACTTGACCTTTCGGATCCACTGGTCGATGGACACAGCGAGGATGATCAGGACGCCTACCGCGAGGGTCTGGTACAGAACGTCCAGGCCTGCGAGGGAGAGTCCGTTGCGGAAGACGCCGACGATCAGGGCGCCGAGGAGGGTTCCCCAGACGGAGCCGCGGCCGCCGAAGAGGCTGGTCCCGCCGATGACGACGGCGGTGATGGAGTCAAGGTTCAGGTCCACGCCTGCGTTGGGGCTGGCTGCGTTGGTGCGGCCGATCTGGATCCAGGCGCCGATGGCCAGGACAGCGCCGGCGGCGAGGTAGACGCTCATGAGGACTTTATTCACGGCAATGCCGGCCAGGCGGGCGGCTTCCTTGTCATCGCCCACGGCGTAGACGTGCCGGCCCCAGGCGGTCTTGCCGAGGATGAAGGCGATGGCGATGTAGAGCAGGAGCATCACGACGACCCCGGTGGAGATCCTGACGCCGCCCACCGGGAAGGTGGTTCCGGTCCAGGTCAGCAGGCCTGGCATTGCCGAGCCACGCACTGTTGCTCCGTTGGAGTAAAGGAGCGTCAGGGCGATGAAGATGTTCAAGGTGCCCAAAGTGACGATGAACGGAGGGAGCCGGAACCTGGTGACCAGGAATCCGTTCACGGCTCCGGCGGCGAGTCCCACGATCAGGCCTGCGAGCAGGGCAACGGGCGCGGGGAGTCCGTTGTTGACGGCGAGCTGGGCCACGACCATGGAGGACAGGATCATCACGGCTCCGACGGACAGGTCAATTCCAGCCGTGAGGATGATAAGTGTCTGGGCGATGGCCAGGGTGCCGACGACGGAAACCTGCTGGGTGATCAGCGAGAGGTTTTCAACTCGCAGGAACCTGTCATTGAGCAGGCCGAACACAACCACCGCGATGAGAAGTACGAGGGCCGGGCTGAGGGCGGGGTAGCGGTGGAGGATGTTGCGTATCCGGCTGAGCGGGGTCTGGCGGTCAAGGAATTCCTCCGCCAGGTCGGCATGCCCGGCGCTGGGCGGGCCGGCGGTCTGTTGCTGGGTCACGTTGGGTCCTGATCTTCGATGATGGTTTGCTGGCGCGTAGCTGACGCGGAATTGGTGCTCCGGGGAGGCCGGAGCGGAGCGCGGCCTCCCCGGGCGCATGGCTGCGGGGTTCTACTTTCCCCAGCAGATATCGGAAGCTGCTGTGGTGGTGATGCTCTTGATGCCGTCGGCCGGCTTATCGGTGACAAGTTCGACGCCGGTGTTGTAGAAGTCCAGGCCCGGCGAGTTGGCAGGCTTGTTACCGGTCTTGGCCAGATCCACGATGGCCTTTACGCCAAGTTCGGCCATCTTGATCGGGTACTGCTGGGCAGTGGCGCCGATGACCCCGGACTTAACGTTGTTCACGCCGGTGCAGCCGCCATCAACGGAGACCACGAGCACGTCCTTTTCCTTGCCGGCGGACTTCAACGCCTCGAAGGCTCCAGCAGCGGCAGGTTCGTTGATGGTGTAAACAACGTTGACGTTCGGGTTTTTGGCGAGAAGGGTTTCCATCGCTGTGCGGCCGCCGTCCTCGTTGCCCCCGGAGGCCTGGCTGCCCACGATTTCGTACTCGCCGCCCTTGCCGCCGGTGTACTTGCCGGTCTTGGCTTCATCGCCGTTCTTCTTCTTGTCAGCGGTGTCGATGCCCAGCCCGGTCAGGAAGCCCTGGTCCCGGTTGTAGTCCACTGAGACGATCTTGTCGTCGAAGAGGTCCAGCAGCGCGATGGTGGCCTTCTTGCCGCCGAGCTGGCTCGCGGTCCACTTGCCGATCAGCTCGCCGGCGGCAAAGTTGTCCGTCGCGAACGTGATGTCGGCGGCGTCGGCCGGGTCCGGCGGAGTGTCCAAAGCGATGACAAACAGGCCTGCGTCCTTCGCCTTCTTCAGGGCGTCAACGACGGAGGGGCCGTTGGGTGTGATGAGGATGCCCTTGTCGCCTTTGGAGATGGCGTTTTCGATCGCCTGGATCTGCGTTTCCTCGTCGCCGTCGGCCTTGCCGGCGGCCAGCTTCAGGTCAACGCCGTCGGTTTCGGCGGCCTTCTTTGCACCATCCTGCATGGAAACGAAGAACGGGTTGGTGGTGGTCTTGACGATCAGGGAAACGCCGACCTTCCCGTCAGCGGAGCCTCCGCCGGCTGAGGGACCACTGGAACTGCCGCCGCAGGCAGAAAGGCTGACCGCTCCCAACGTCAGGACCGCTCCTGCCGCGAACAGGCGGGTGGCCATTGAACGGGGTGCTTTGGAACTCAACATTGAATCTCCTGGTGTTTGAGGCCGTAACTGGCCTCGACAACGATGTCATAGACGAGGTAAGCAGGATCACACGATAGAGTCAATAGGAAGAGAACGAGAAGGAGCGACTTTCTTGACAACGATGTCTGATCGTTACCAGCCACCCCTGTCCCCCACCC
>NZ_VHIJ01000010.1:0-96925 GCF_006680095.1 Pseudarthrobacter sp. B4EP4b
CTCCCGCCCAGCCCCGCCTGCCGCCCAGGTCCGGTTAGGCTGGCTGCATGAGAGGCATGGCAACGAAGGTGCGGTCCGGTGTATCACTGCTGGTGGCGGGCGCCTTCCTGGCCGGCTGCTCCAGCGCAGGACCGGTCCAGCCGGGCTGGACTGCGCAGCCGGGTCCGTCCGGAGCCGCAGGCTCCAGCGCTTCCGCGCCCGCATCCCCGGATGCCTCCTCAACGGCGGCCTCCGAAGGCGCAGCTCCCGGCTCCGCCTCATCCGGCGCGCCACAGGCAGTGGCTACGGCTGCGGCCTGGAAGTCTTTCTCGGACCCTGGCAAGGCCGTCAGCTTCGACCTGCCGGAGGACTGGATCGCCCAGTCCGTCACGCCGGAGGAAGGCGCCTTGCCCGGTGCCCTGAAGATCGAAGTGAAGAAGCCCGACGGCACCTTCATGGCAGCGCTGCGGACCGGGCTGCCGCCGTCGTCCACGGAATGTCCGGAAGCATCCCGGCGGGCCTACACCGTGGTCAGCAGTGTGCCGGTGGAGGTCTCCGCCGCAGGCGGGGAGGGGACCATACCGCCCAGGGTGGTTTTCCGTGTGATCCAGGGGTACAAATACTTTGGTTCCTACGGCGTTACGAACGTTGCGGGCGGCACGGACGGCCAGGCCTGCGAGCTCCGCAACATCCTGCGGGGTCCCGCCGGAAAGGGCGACTACTCGTTCGGGGACGTCGTCTCCGTACGCCCCTTTGCCCCGGACGAAAAAGTGGCCCCCGCCAAGGCATTCGACACCCTTGACCAGGCCGCCCGGTACGCCAATGAGGGCAGCGAATTCGCCAATGTCCAGCGGATGCTAATGTCTCTGAAGATCAAAAACTAGTTAGTCCCGTTCCCGGCCCGAGTGCTGCGACAAGCGGTGACTTTTCTTCCACCGCACCCAACCCGGAAAGAGCCATGGAACGCAGTGTTTCCGCACGACTGGTCTTCAAAACCGCAGCCAACACCAAGGTGGCGATGGCCGTCGCGGTGGCGAGGAACGGGGGCTATTCCTCCTTTGAGGAGTCGCTGTCCGTCACGGCCGAGGGCGGCCAGGTCCCGCTGACCGAGGTGGCCGACCACCACGGAGGCCGGTTCCACTACATGGAGTTCGCCGATCCGGCGGAGGTGACGGTGGAATACTCCGCCACGGTGGCCGGAAAAGCCGAACCGGAAGAGGCGGAGCTTGCCGACCGGATCCGCTACGTCCGGCCCAGCCGGTACGCAGAATCAGACCGGCTCCTGCCCACCGCCTACGCCGAATTTGAGGGGGTCCAGGGCGCCGGGCTGCTGCACGCCGTCAGGAACTGGGTGAACGGGGAACTTCGCTACCTCAGCGGATCATCCCGGGGCACCGACGGGGCAGTGGAAACCCTGCTCAGCCGCCGCGGAGTTTGCCGGGACTTCGCGCACCTGGCCATCGCACTGCTGCGCTCCAAGGACATCCCCGCCAGGCTCGCCGCCGTCTACGCTCCCGGCCTGGCGCCGATGGATTTCCACGCCGTGGCCGAGGCCTACGTGGAGGGTGCCTGGCACGTCATCGATCCCACGGGGCTGGCCCCGCGGGAATCGATGCTTCGGATCACCGCCGGCCGGGACTCCGCCGATACCGCCTTCCTGTCCACCGTGGGCGGGAGCCTGATCCTCCACCAACTGCAGGTCACCGCAGTTGTCAACGGCGTCCTGCCCGTGGAGGATCCTGCCCGCCTTATGCAGCTGGGCTGACCACCTCCGGTCAGCGGGGACCCAGCGAACTCCGCAGCTTCTCCGTGAGCCGCCGCAGTTCCTTCTGCTCGTCAGGTGTCAGGGCCGGACCCATCAGGGTGGAGATGTCCCGGACGTGCTCGCGGCCGATCTCCTTCTGCAGCTCCCGGCCTTCCTCCGTCAGCTTCAACAGCACGCCCCGGCCGTCCTCCGGCGCCGGCATCCTGGCCACCAGCCCGCGCTTCTCCAGCCGCTCCACCATCCGGCTGAGGCTGGACTGGCTCAGAAGGACGTTGTCGTTGAGCTCGTTCAGCCTAAGCCACCCTGTGGGGCAGCGTGACAACGTGAACAGGACGTCATACTCGTTGACGGCCAGCTTCCGGAAGGCCGGACCTGCCTGCAGCTTGCGCATGACGGCCACCTGTGCCCGGAACAGCGACTCCCAGGTCTCGGCTGCAAGCCGCACTGGTGATTCTGAACTGTTGCCGGCCATCATGCCTCCACGGAGGACTTTTCGGCGCCCGGCGCATCCTGGCCCTGCCCTGCCTGCGCCTCCTGACCTGCCTGCGCCTCCTGGGCGGCCAGCGCAGCGGCAACCCGGTTGGCATGGGTGGGCGGTTCGGGAACGTGGGCCGGAGTGAGGGCGGCGTACTCCTTGCGCAGGACAGGCAGGACTTCCTCGCCGAACAGGTCCAGCTGCTCCAGCACGGTCTTCAGCGGCAGGCCGGCATGGTCGATCAGGAACAGCTGCCGCTGGTAGTCGCCGAAGTACTCCCGGAAGGTCAGGGTTTTTTCGATAACCTCCTGCGGGCTGCCGACGGTCAGGGGCGTCTGCGAGGTGAAGTCCTCGAGTGAGGGCCCGTGCCCGTAGACCGGAGCATTGTCGAAGTAGGGGCGGAACTCCTTGACGGCGTCCTGCGAGTTCTTCCGCATAAAGAACTGGCCGCCCAGGCCCACGATCGCCTGGTCTGCCTTGCCGTGGCCGTAGTGCTCGTAGCGCTCACGGTAGAGGCTGATCAGCTGCTGGTAGTGCTCCTTGGGCCAGAAGATGTTGTTGGCAAAGAAGCCGTCGCCGAAGTACGCGGCAACTTCGGCGATCTGGGGCGTGCGGATGGAGCCGTGCCACACGAACGGGGCCACGCCGTCGAGCGGGCGCGGGGTGGACGTGAAGTTCTGCAGCGGGGTGCGGAACTTGCCGGACCAGTTCACGGTGTCCTCGTCCCACAGCTTGCGCAGCAGGCTGTAGTTCTCGATGGCGAGTTCCACGCCGTCCTGGATGTTCTTGCCGAACCAGGGGTAGACGGGAGCGGTGTTGCCGCGGCCCAGGACCAGGTCCACGCGGCCGTCGGCGAGGTGCTGGAGCATGGCGAAGTCTTCGGCAATCTTGACCGGGTCATTCGTGGTGATCAGCGTGGTGGCCGTGGACAGGATGATCCGTTCGGTCTGCGCCGCGATGTAGGCAAGGGTGGTGGTGGGGGAGGAGGAGAAGAAGGGCCGGTTGTGGTGCTCGCCGATGGCGTAGACATCCATGCCGATTTCCTCGACCTTCTTCGCGATGGCGACGGAGGCCTTGATGCGCTCGTTCTCGGTGGGGGTGCGGCCCGTGGTGGGGTCCGTGGTGATGTCACTGACGCTGAAAACACCGATCTGCATGATGTGCCTTTCCGTTGCTTGGACTTGCTGGCTTTGGTTCCAGTATAGGCCAATTTAGATGCATTTGCATCTATCGCCGGATACAACGCTGCCGCACGGAAAATATTCCGCAGTTTTTACTCGGGGCTTCCGGGTGCTGCGCGCCGCCCGCTGACCTTGGGCACCATGCCCGTGGTCCAGTCGCGGAACTCATCGTCGACGTCGGCGCCGGGGCCGAATTCCGGGCGCTCATGCAGTTCCCGCAGCAGCGCCTTCTTCTCCCGGCGCCCCTCCACCAGGCGGTAGAGGACGGGAACCAGGACCAGGGTCAGGGCGGTTGATGAGACGAGGCCGCCGATGACCACCACGGCCAGGGGCTGCGAAATGAAGCCGCCCCCGCCTGTCAGCCCGAGGGCCATCGGAGTCAGGGCGAACACCGTGGCCAGGGCGGTCATCAGGATGGGCCGGAGCCGCTGCCGCGCGCCGTGGGTGATGGCATCCGCCACGTTCATGCCCGGCCGGCCGTCGCGCGGCTGCCGGTACTGGTTGATGAGGTCGATCAACACAATGGCGTTGGTGACCACGATGCCTACCAGCATCAGCATGCCGATCAGTGACGGCAGGCCCAGCGGAACCCCGGTCACCAGCAGCAGGGCCACGGCGCCGGTGGCCGCGAACGGCACCGAGACCAGCAGGATCAGCGGCTGGATGAGGGATTTGAACGTGGCCACCATGATCACGTAGACGATGGCAATGGCCGCCAGCAGGGCAAGCCCAAGCTGCTGGAACGACTCCTGCTGCTGGGTGGTGGCGCCGCCGATTTCGGCGGTGACCCCGGCCGGCAGCTGGACCTCTGCGAGGCGCTTCTGGACTTCCGTGTTCACGGCGCCGAGGTTGGATCCCGACGGCGTCACGGACACCCGCGCGGTGCGCTGGCCGTTGCTGGCGGTGATGGACACCGGGACGTCCACCTGTTCCACCGCGGCAATGCTGCCGAGCGTTACAGGAGCGCCGGCGGCGGGCAGTGGAATCGCGCGGACGGCGTCGATGCTGGTGAACCTGGTGCCCTTGCCGATCTGGACCGGGAAGTCGTTGGTGTCGATCCGTACGGTCCCGGCAGGGATGGGGCTGATGGTTGACGCGAGGACGCCCGCCACCTGTTCCTCGTTGAGTCCTGCCGCGACGGCCTTGGCACGGTCAACCTTCACCTGGACCACCGGCTGGCTGGCGGCGAGGTTGGTGGCCACTTCGCTGGTGCCGGGGACGCCGGTCATGGCTTCGACCATGGCGTCGCTGGCAGCCTGCAGGTCCGCGGTGGTGGCCGCCTTGATGGTGATGTCCACCGTAGAGGACGTTCCGAAGCCGCCCTGCTGGGTACCGACGGAGACCTTCCCTGAATCGGGCACTTTTGCCAGCTCGTTCCGCACGGTTTCCTGCAGCTGCTCCTGGTCCGCCTTTTCATCGGTCACCACCGTGAAGGTGGAGTTGGAAGATCCGGTGGAGGTGATGGCGGCAAACCCGGCCTGGGCATTGCCGCTGGTCACCTGCACGTCGCGGACGCCGTCGATCCCGCGCAGGACCTCCTCAAGGCGGACGGCGGCGGCGCTGGTATCAGCCAGGCTGGTCCCGGCAGGCAGCACCTGCCGGACGGTCAGGCTGTTCTGCCCGGAATTTCCCAGCAGGTTGGTTGCCAGCAAGGGTGCCATGGCCGCGGTGCCGCCCAGGACCAGGGCGGCGGCAACCAGGGTGACTACCGGATGCTTCTGGGTCTTGGTGAGGATGGGAAGATACCCGCGCTGGAGCCTGCTGCGCTGCTCTGCCTCCTGGGCCTTGGCGCGGGCCTCGGAGGCATTGCGGCGGGCTGCCCCGCTGCCGAGGCCGGGATTGGGCAGGAACCAGTAGGCCAGCACGGGAACGATGGTCAGCGAAACCAGCAGTGAGGCCAGCAGCGCCATGGTGACGGTGAGGGCAAACGGCCTGAACAGCTCGCCCGCGAGTTCGCCCACGAAGGCAATGGGCAGGAAGACTGCCACTGTGGTCAGCGTGGAGGCCGTGATGGCGCCGGCCACTTCGCGGATGGCGGTCAGGATGGCGGTGACCTTGTCCTCGCCGTAACTGAGGTGCCGCTTGATGTTTTCGATGACCACGATCGAGTCATCCACCACCCGGCCGATGGCGATGGTGAGCGCGCCGAGGGTGAGGATGTTCAGCGAGTAACCGGTAGCGGACAGGCCGATGAAGGTGATCAGGAGTGAGAGCGGGATGGACACCGCCGTCACCAGGGTGGAGCGCGCAGACATCAGGAACACCAGGATGACAGCCACGGCGAAGCCCAGCCCCAGCAGGCCCTCAGTGGTGAGGTCTTTGATGGACTTTTCGATGAAGGGGGCCTGGTCGAAGACCGGCGTGAACTTGGCATTGGAGCCCAACTCAGCCTCGAGCCCGGCCAGGGTGTCACGCACTGCATGCGAGATGGCCACCGTGTCGCCTTCAGGCTTCTTGGTGACGGACACGGCCAGGGTTTCGGCGCCGTTGGTCCGCGTGATGGAGGTCCGTTCGTCGTCCTTGACGGAGACGTCGGCCACGGAGCCGATGGTGGCGGCGTTCTTTGCCCCGGCGAGCGGCAGTGCCTTGACGGCGTCCAGGGAATCGACGGGGCTGCCGATCTGCAGGGAGAGGGTCTTCCCCTGCTCCTCAAGGGTGCCCGCCGGGACCAGGGCGCCGTTGTTTCCCAACGCGTCACGAATGGAGGTGAGGGTGGCGCCGGCGGCCGCCATGGCATCGGCGCGGGGAAGGATCTCGATGTGCTGGGTGGCGCCGCCGGTCACATCGGCGCCGCGTACGCCGTCGATCTTCTGCAGACGGGGCACGCTGAGGCGCTGCAGGTCCGAATTGAGCTCGCTGAGGGACTTGTCCGAGGACACGGCCAGGAAAACGATGGGAAAGTCGCTGATGCTGCCGGCAATGGCCTGCGGCTGGACATCCTCGGGGAGGTTCCGCTTGGCGTTGGAGATGGCCCGGTCAATCTGGTTCCGGGCGCGGTCAAGGTTGGAACCGTACGTGAAGACCATGGTGATCTGGGAGACGCCGTTGCGCGACGTGGAGGAGGTGGATTCCAGCCCCTCCACGCCGTTCAACGCAGTCTCCAGCGGTCCGCTCACCTGCTTGTCCACCACCTCCGGGGAAGCCCCGGGCATGGCGGTCAGCACCGTGATCTGCGGAAACTCGATCGACGGGATGAGCTCCTGCTTCAGCGATGACATGGTGATCACGCCGAACACGGAGGCGAAGACGGTGATCAGTGCGATCAGTGCCCGGTTTGCCAGAGAAAGTTGTGCCAACCGGAACATCGCATGAACTCCTGTGGGGTTGTGACTGACTGTTGCGGACCAGGACAGCCGGCCACCGGCCCCCGGCAGGGTCAGTGGCTGGCGGTAACGCTCTCCAGCTGCAGGGACCTCGCCGTGGCCTTTTCCAGCTCCGCGGCAAGTTCCGGGTTGTCATCGAGCTTGACGCCGTAGCCGGGCATCATGTCCTTCAGCCGGGACTGCCAGCCCTTGAAGTTCTTGGGGAAGGCCTTCTTGAGCAGTTCGATCATGATGGGTACCGCAGTGGAGGCTCCGGGGGATGCACCCAGGAGTGCGCCGATGGAACCGTCACGGCCGGCAATGACTTCAGTGCCGAACTGAAGAATGCCGCCCTTCTGCGGGTCTTTCTTAATGATCTGTACACGCTGGCCGGCCGTAATGAGTT
This sequence comes from Pseudarthrobacter sp. B4EP4b, assembly GCF_006680095.1. Taxonomy (NCBI): domain Bacteria; kingdom Bacillati; phylum Actinomycetota; class Actinomycetes; order Micrococcales; family Micrococcaceae; genus Pseudarthrobacter; species Pseudarthrobacter sp. B4EP4b. The sequence continues at coordinate 7,109 of NZ_VHIJ01000010.1, forward strand.
CCCAGTCGCCCGCCTTGGCCTCCGGGTAGTACTCGCGCAGGGCTTCCACCTTGTCGGCGTGCTTTTTGGCAACTTCCTTGACCAGGTACGCGGTGAGGTCCATGTTGTCCTTGGCAACGGCCAGCATGGGGATGATGTTGCTTGGCCGGATGGACAGCGGCAGGTCCAGGTAGGAGCCGTTCTTCAGGAAGTTGGTGGAGAAGCCTGCGTACGGGCCGAACAGCAGCGAACGCTTGCCGTTGACGTACCGGGTGTCCAGGTGGGGCACGGACATGGGCGGGGCGCCCACGGACGCCTGGCCGTACACCTTGGCGCTGTGCTGGGCAGCGAGGGTTTCGTCCGTGCAGCGGAAGAACTGCCCGGAAACCGGGAAACCGCCGTAGCCCTTGCTTTCCGGAATCCCGGAGGCCTGCAGCAGGTGCAGGGCGCCGCCGCCGGCGCCGACAAATACGAACTTGGCGTGGATCTTGCCGTGTTCGCCTGACCGGGGGTGCTTCAGCGAAAGGTTCCAGCCGCCGTCGGACGCCTTGGAGATGCCGGTAACATCATGGCCGTAGTTAATCTCGACGCCGTTGTTCCCGAGGTAGGTGGTCAGTTCACGGGTGAGTGCCCCGAAGTCCACGTCGGTGCCTTCGGCGGCGCGCGTGGCGGCGATCCGCTGCTTGGGATCGCGGCCCTTGACGATCAGCGGAGCCCACTTGCCGATCTTGCCGTGGTCCTCGGAGTACTCCATGCTGCGGAACAGGGGATGCGGCTTGAGTGCTTCATACCGGGTCTTCAGGAACCGGGTGTTCTCTTCGCCGATCACAAAGCTCATGTGCGGCACCGTGTTGATGAAGCCCTTGGGCGATCCGATCAGCGACTGGTCCACCAGGTGGGACCAGAACTGGCGGGAAAGCTGGAACTGCTCATTGATGAGCAGTGCTTTGGCGGGGTCCACCGAGCCGTCTTTGGCTGCGGGGGAGTAGTTGAGTTCGCAGAGGGCAGCGTGGCCGGTTCCGGCGTTGTTCCACGGACCGGAGCTTTCCAGCCCAGGCTCGTCCAGCCGCTCGAACATGGAGATGGTCCAGTCCGGCTCCAACTGCTTGATGAATGCCCCCAGCGTGGCGCTCATGATGCCGCCGCCAATCAGGACGACGTCGGCATGAGGGGTCTTGGAAATGAAGGTCACGATCAGTCTCCGATTGCAGCGGCTCTGGCTGTCACAGAATATCCCCGCGCAGCCCTACTACTGAAATTGGGCTGGCCCGTCAAGGCTTCAGTTGTACTTTGGTGAAAACTTCATTTAAGACAGGCGACGCCGGATAGCTCACCACACGGTCGGACAAGGCCAATGCAGAGATGGGGAAGGCAACCGGAACCGCGGGAACAGTGGCCGCGATCTGCGCATTGATGGTGTGATATTGCTCATCCCGCTCCTGCCCCTCGGGCATCCCGCGGGCCCTGTTGATCTTGGAGAAGACCTGGGGGTCCTGGTAGCCGAACTCGCCGTTCTTCTCACCGAAGAGGGGGCCAACGAAATTGTCGGCGTCCGAGTAGGACCCGTTCCAGCCGAGCAGGTGGAGTGCGTGGTCTCCCGGGGACTGCACCTTTTGCAGATACCCCTCAGACCAGTCCACGGGAACGGGCCTGACGTTGAAGCCGACGGCGGTGAGCTGGCGGCTGATCTCGGCGTAAACCTTCTCCGGAGTGGGCAGGTAGGGCCTGGTGACGTTCAGCGGGTAGTAGAACCTCAGCTCCTCACCGGAGTACGCGGCCTCCTTGAGGTACTCCTTGGCCTTGGCGGGGTCGTGCCCCAGTGCGGGGGCGTCGTTGTTGAACCCGCTGATCTTCGGCGGGACGAACTGGGTGGCCACGGCGGTGTTGTCGATGAAGAACTTGCGGATCAGCGTTTCTTTGTCGATGGCCAGTTCAATGGCCTGCCGGACTTTCTGGTTCTGCAGGACCGGGATCTCCTGGTTGATGCCTAAGTACATTACGGAGAACGGGTCCCGCTGCACAATCTGCTTGCCGCGCTTCACCAGCTGGTCGAAGTTACCCACCGTCACGGCGTCGTAGCCGTCGATTTTCCCGTCCAACAGGGCCTGGAGGCGGGCCTGGGGGTGGTTGTAGGCCACAAAGTTGATGGTGGCGATCTGGCCACGCTCTCCCCAGTAGGACGTATTGCTGGCCAAGGTCACGCTGCCTTCGTCCCAGGATTGCAGGATGAAGGGGCCAGTGCCCACCGGATTGGCGCCGAAGACGGACACGGCCTGGCCGCCGCGGTTCTGGTCCAGCACGTCGGCATTGCCTGCCGCAAGCGCAGCGGGGGAGGCGATGGCGAAGGCCGGCAGGGTCAGGGCCTGCAGGAATGCGGTGAAGCGCTGGCTGAGGTCGATCTGCACGGTATCGGCCGCCACCGCGGTGCAGCTTTTGAAGATGGACAGCTCCGGCTGGTCCGAGTGCGCTTTGAACACACCTTTGAACGAGCTGCCGGGGGCCTGCCGGCGGAGGTTCTCCGGGAACGCAAACCAACGGTTGAAGTTGGTGCACACCGCTTCGGCGTTGAAGGGGGTTCCGTCGTGGAAGCTCACACCGCTGCGCAATTTGAAGGTGTAGGAGCGGCCCTCGTTGGTTTCGCTCCACTCCGTGGCCAGCAGCGGAGTGGGTTTCCCGGTTGTCTGGTCCACCCCCACCAGTCCTTCGAGGATCTGCCGGGTGATCCGCTGGGACTCAACATCACTTGACAGCGCCGGGTCCAGGCCCAGTGGCTGCACCGCGGTGCCGAAGTTAAAGGTTGCGGTGGGCTCCGCCGTCGTGCTGGGGGCAGGGGAAGCGGGCGACGGCGACGGGGCCGGTATGGCGGTGCATGAGGTAACGCTCAACGCCAGGAGGGCGGCACCGGTCGTCAGGACCGTCCGCCGGGATGGACTGCTGGGCACGCGTTTATCACCTCGGGATCTTGCCGGCACCGCCGGTTGCGGGCCGGGACCCAGTCTAGTTGACCTGGTGGTGCGCTTCCGGGAGGCCCAGGGCGGCCGCCTGTTCGCCGACGCCTTAAAGGCCCGGGGCCCGTCCTTGTCGGAACGGGCCCCGGGCCTGGCTGCTTGCAGCCGGGATTACTTGGGCATCAGCACGGAATCGATGAGGTAAACCGTCGCGTTCTTGGTCTTGACGCCGCCGCAGATCACGCTGGCGTCATCCACCTTAAGGGTGTCGCCGCTGCCCGTGACCGTGACGGAGCCGCCCTGGACGGTGGCGTGGGTGCCGGCGATCTTGTCCGGGGTGATCTGGCCGGGAACCACGTGGTAGGTCAGGATCTTGCTCAGGAGGGCATCATCGGTCTTCAGTGTTTCGATGGTGGCCGGGTCGATCTTGGCGAAGGCGTCGTCCACCGGCGCGAAGACAGTGAATTCACCGCCGTTGAGGGTGTCCACCAGATCCACCTTCGGGTTCAGCTTGCCGGACACGGCAGCCGTGAGGGTGGTCAGGATGGGGTTGTTGGATGCTGCCACGGCCACGGGGTCCAGCGCCATGCCTTCCACCGAACCTGCGCCCGTGGGTACCTGCTTGGCGTAGGCTGCGCAGCCACTGCCCACCAGGTTGGCGGCCGGATCCATCATGGCTGCGGAGGAGCTGGCAGAGGGTGACGGGGCCATCGTGGTGGCCTTCGCCGAAGCGGAGGATGACGGCGCGGCGGCCGGAGCGGAGGAGCTGGACGTGCCTGCTGAGCCACCGCAGGCGGTCAGGCTGAGCAGAGCTGCAGCTGCAACGCCTGCGACGCTGAAAGTGGTGCGCTTGATGGTCTGCATTGTGGTTCTCCTTGGGTTGAACATGTCGCCTGGCCGTGAACGGGATGTCCGCGGCGCTGATTGCTTCCGGTTGGTGGGCACCTGCCTTGGCTGGTGTCTCAGTGGGTATTCGGCCGCTGCGGAAACATGGATGGGTCGGCGTCAAGGACTTTTTCAGCGCACTGGTGATTCCCGGGAATATCCGGGGGCTGATGACCGCCGGGCGGCGGCAAAGAAACAAAAGATCCCCCGGCCTGTGACAAGGTCACGAAGGCCGGGGGATCTTTGACAGGCAGTGCGCAAGGGGGGACTTGAACCCCCACGCCCGAAGGCACAGGAACCTAAATCCTGCGTGTCTGCCAATTTCACCACTCGCGCGTGGCCTTCGGCGCCGCACGTTCAGGCGCCTGTGTCAGGGCCAGGAAGGTACGACGGCGGATGCCAGTCTTTATTGTAGCGTTGCGCAGGCGGGACCTGCGTCAGCGGTGGCCGGGTCAGGCGTCCAGTTTCAGGTCCCGGCGCAATTTGGCCACATGGCCCGTGGCGCGCACGTTGTACTGGGCCAGGGCCACTTTTCCGTCGGGATCCACCACAACGGTGGACCGGATCAGGCCCTCGTAGGTCTTGCCGTAGTTTTTCTTCTCGCCCCAAGCCCCGTAGGCCTCCGCCACTGCATGGTCCTCGTCCGAGAGCAGCGGAAAAGTGAGGGTTTCCTGGGCGGCGAATTTGGCGAGCTTTTCCACCGGATCGGGGGAGATGCCCAGGACGTCGTACCCTGCCGACTGCAGCGAGGACAGGTTGTCCCGGAAGTCGCATGCTTCCTTGGTGCAGCCGGGGGTCGCCGCGGCGGGGTAGAAGTAGACGATGGTCTGGCGGCCCGGCCGCGGTGCCAGGCTGACGTCCTTCCCCGTCGAGTCTTTCAGGGTGAATTGCGGTGCGTCGTCACCTGTTACGAGTCGGTCAGCCATTGTTTTTCTCCTTGTTGCAGGCGGGACACATCAGCCTAGTAAGCGGTGCGGAACAGTGCTAATCGGCACTTGGCTATACTTGCTGCTATGCCTGATATGGATCAATGGCCCACAGGGCGCCTCTTGTCCACTGCTGCGCGCCTCGTTGAACACTCCTGGAATGAAAAACTCGGCGCTATCGGTCTCACCCATGCCGGTGTTATCGCCATAGAGGTCCTTAACGCGCAGGGCCCCATGACCCAGGCGCAGCTTGCCCAATATGTGCGCGTGCAGGCCCAGACCATGGGCAAAACCCTGAGCCGCCTCGAAGCCCACGGGCATATCGCCAGGGTCCGCAGCACCTCTGACCGCCGCAGCCATGTGGTGTCCCTGACTGAGCGGGGCAAGGAAGCCGTCGCCGCCGCCGTCGAGATGGAACGTACGGTCCTGGCAGCGGCCACCATCGACCCCGACGCCCTGCGGCAGGAACTCAAGGCTGTTGTCCGCGAGCTGGCAAGCCAGTTCGGTACCACCGCCACCGCGGCTTTGGTGGAGAACCCGTCCATGACGCCGTAGCCCATCTGCTTCGGCCGGCACTGCCGGCCTACAGCGTGATCCCAGCTGTTACAGGCTGCGGTCACGCTTTATTTTTGCCCCGCATCTGCCGCCCACCGACGGGAACGCGCCATCACGTCCGGCAAGCAATCGGGAAACGCGCCATCACTTATGGCCGCCAGGTTGTAATCGCCCGCTCACTTGCTGCAACGAATCGGCCGACGCGCCATCAGCTTCTCCAACCAATCAGCTGGCGCTCCATCACCTGACGCACGCTGCCGCGGCATGCCGCCGTCGGACCTCACAGGAAACTGATCGAGCGATGCACGAAAAGCTGCAGGAGGTGATGGAGCGTTTTGCTCCAGGCTCCAGCTATGCCCATGCTGGGCCGCCAACTCCGGAAAACAAAACAGCCTCCGGTTTGCGTTTCCGCAAGCCGGAGGCTGTTTTCCCAGTGGTGCACCCCCCGGGACTTGAACCCGGAACCCATTGATTAAGAGTCAATTGCTCTGCCAATTGAGCTAGAGGTGCATCTTTTGTTTCGATCGTTTGGGCTTTTTCTTTCCCGGTTGATCTCCGCAACGACATGAAACTCTACACGAACTTTTGGTGCATGTGAAATCGACGGCGGCAGTCGGGGTCTTGTCAGCCCTGAGGGGGTAAAACCAGCACAAAGTCGGGGTTTTCATTGTTGGTCAGCAGCCAAAAACCGCCGTCCGGAGCGTGGACCACATCCCGGATCCGGCCGTATTCACCTGTGAAATAGGCCACAGGCGAGCCTGCTTCCTCGCCGGCCAGGGGCACGGTCCACATCCGCTGGCCACGCAGTGCACCCAAGTACGCCGTTGAGCCCACAATTTCCAGGCCGCTGGGCGAGGACTCGCTTGTTGCCGGCCAGACGACTTTTGCGTCCCGGAACTCCGGGCGGTGCGGTGCTCCGGTCACAGCGGGCCACCCGTAGTTGCCGCCCGGCACAATCAGGTTCATTTCATCATTGACGTCAGGCCCAAACTCGCTGGCCCACAGCCGCCCCTCTGCGTCCCACGCCAATCCCTGGACGTTCCGGTGTCCGAGGCTGTACACGGCATTCCCGAACGGATTGCCTGGTGCCGGGGCGCCGTCGGCTGTCAGGCGGAGGATCTTCCCGCCCAGCGCCTCGGGGTCCTGCGGCTGCTCCCTGCGCTGGGAGTCGCCGGTGCCCACATACAGGAAGCCGTCCGGCCCGAACCGGATCCTGCCGCCGTTGTGGGTGGAGGCTTTCGGAATTCCCGTGAAGATCACTTCCGGCTGTCCGAGGGAAAGCGTGCCGTCGCCCGCCGCCAGCAGGCGAAGGCGGGCAATCCTGTTGTCCTGCCCGGAGGTGAAGTACACGTAGAGGTAGCGGTCAGTTGCAAAGTTGGGGGACAGGGCAAGCCCCAGCAGGCCGCCTTCTCCTCCCGGAGCCACGCCTGGAACTGCACCCAGTTCACGGGCGGCGCCGTCACGGACTGCTTTGAGGAGGGTGGTGTCGCGCTCAGAAATCACGGCTGTTCCGTCGGGAAGGAACACCGCAGCCCAGGGGATTTGCAGCTGAAGATCCAGGCGTTGCGGCGTTCCGGGCACCGGCCCTGCCGACGTGCTCAGTGAAGGCCGGCTTCCCGTAGGTATTCCGTCCGGGTTACCCGTGCAGGCAGACAGGAGCAGGGCGAGGCACGCACCAGCGGCCGCCATGACGGGTGCAGCCGGGTGCGCCCGCCGTCGGGAGCCGGCTCTGCTAGATGCGCCTCCGCCGCGGCGCTCTGAAGCCGGCAGCCTCTGCATGGGCAGGCGACTCGAACCACACGTCAGCCCTTGTCTGCTCATACTCGGGGTGTCCCTCCTCGTAGTAGACCATGGAGCCGGCGTCACCCTTGACGGTGTAGTCCGCCGGGCCGCTTCCGTCAGCCGTGGCCGACGCCGAGCCCGCGCCATAGGGCTCGTTCGCGGCAAGGTGCCCGGTTGGTTCCGTTGCGGCCGGCTCTGTGGCTGAAGGTCCTGTTCCGGACGCGGGCATGGCCGACGGCTGGTACTGGGTATGGTCCGCGCCGGTTTCCACCAGCGCAGAGGACTGCGCCCGGTCCTGCGTTTCGGTTGCGGCGGCGTCGGTGGGGAGTCCCATGCCTGCACCGCCTGGGGAAGGCGCCACGTCGGAGTTTGATGCGTTTTCGGTGTGGCCGGTGCCAGCCGGCGACGGCTGACGGGCTGCGGCTGCCGCGCCGGTATCCTCCGGTTCCTCCACTGCCGCCGTCTCAGCCCCGGGAAGGGTAGGGGCCTGCGGCGCGGTGTATTCGGCGTGGTGAACCGGCTGCGAGTCCGCGGCACCCTCATTCGTGGTTCCGGAAGACCCAGCCCCGAACCCGGTCTGCGGGGCCGTCCCTTCCCGGTGGGTCGCACTTTCGCGGGCAGGGGCTGAACCTGATGCCTCAGACCACTGGGTTTCCCATTCGGCAGCATCCTGGATCCGGCGCTCTTCCTTGACGCCTTCCCCGCTGCCCGCGCCTGCGGTGCCAAGTGCGGACGAGCCGGTACTGCTGTGCTGTGCCTCGTCGGCAGGGGACCTGTCCGGCCTGGCCACCGACTCGGCCGGCTCCTCCGCAGTGGTGGGCGCGGCGGGCTCTGCCGGGCGGCCGAATCCGGCCGCGCTGGCAATACCCGTGGTGCCCGCGGCCTCGGCGGAAGCTGCCGCGCTGCCGCCGGAAAGTGCACCGTCAGTCCGGGTACTACCGTCGACGCCGGGCCTGTCCGCCTGCCCGCCGCTGCGGTCCGCGGACGGCTCCCGGGCGGCAGCGGACTTTTTGGCGTTCAGCCGCCACCACACAACACCGGCCAAAACAGCGAGCAGAATGATCAAGAAGACAGCTTCCATGGCAATCCCTTCAGTCGGTTGGGCAAGCTCCTTTGCCCGACGCTACGTCGGGTCCAGATCGCTGTCCAGCACTTTGACCTGCCGCGACGCCGTTTGCCCGGCCGCCGCAGGTGGCGCTCCCTCCGGGCGAGGCGGGAACACGATGCCCTTCAGCAGGCGTGCCGGACACACGGTTGCGCCAAACCAGAAAAGCCGAAGGGATACGAAGGGGGTCATCTCAATATGCAAGATGCCAGTCCACTATCTGATCGGAAATATTCCCGGTTTTGCGCTTAACCGGCCCGGGTCTGTCGTCGCGCCGTTCCGCGGAGCCATAGACTTTCCCCTATGAGTGAGGACACCCTGGTGGGAACCGACAACAAGCCTGACATCAAGCCGCGGAGCCGGGTAGTTACTGACGGCATTCACGCTGCTCCCGCCCGCGGCATGTTCCGGGCCGTCGGAATGGGCGACGACGACTTCGCCAAGCCCCAGGTGGGTGTTGCCAGCTCCTGGAACGAAATCACCCCGTGCAACCTCTCCCTGAACCGGCTGGCCCAGGGCGCCAAGGAGGGCGTCCACGCGGGCGGCGGGTTCCCCATGCAGTTCGGCACCATCTCGGTCTCTGACGGCATCTCCATGGGCCACGAAGGCATGCACTTCTCGCTGGTTTCCCGCGAAGTCATTGCCGACTCCGTGGAAACCGTGATGCAGGCCGAGCGGATTGACGGCTCCGTCCTGTTGGCCGGCTGTGACAAGTCCCTTCCGGGGATGCTGATGGCCGCGGCCCGCCTGGACCTGTCCAGCGTCTTCCTCTACGCCGGCTCCATCATGCCCGGCTGGGTCAAACTCGAGGACGGTTCCGAAAAGGAAGTCACGCTCATTGACGCCTTCGAAGCCGTTGGCGCCTGCGCCGCCGGCAAAATGAGCATGGAAGACCTGACCCGCATCGAAAAAGCGATCTGCCCCGGCGAAGGCGCCTGCGGCGGCATGTACACGGCGAACACCATGGCCTGCATCGGCGAGGCCCTCGGCATGTCCCTGCCGGGCTCGGCCGCTCCGCCCTCGGCAGACCGTCGTCGTGATGAATTCGCCAGGAAGTCCGGTGAAGCGGTAGTCAACCTGCTGCGCAAAGGCATCACCGCCCGCGACATCATGACCAAGAAGGCGTTTGAGAACGCCATCGCCGTCACCATGGCCTTTGGCGGTTCCACCAACGCCGTCCTGCACCTGCTGGCCATCGCCCGCGAGGCCGAGGTGGAGCTCACCCTTGACGACTTCAACCGCATTGGCGACAAGATTCCGCACCTGGGTGACCTCAAGCCTTTCGGCCGCTACGTGATGACCGACGTCGATAAGATCGGCGGAGTGCCCGTCATCATGCGCGCACTGCTCGACGCCGGCCTGCTGCACGGCGACTGCCTCACCGTCACGGGCAAGACCGTGGCCGAAAACCTCGAAGCCATCAACCCGCCGGACCTTGATGGCAAGATCCTGCGTGCACTGGACAACCCGATCCACAAGACCGGCGGCATCACCATCCTGCATGGCACCATGGCCCCCGAAGGCGCAGTGGTGAAAAGCGCAGGCTTTGACGCCGACGTCTTTGAAGGCACAGCGCGTGTCTTCGAACGTGAACAGGGCGCCCTCGACGCGCTGGACAACGGCAAGATCCACGCCGGCGACGTTGTGGTCATCCGGTACGAAGGCCCCAAGGGCGGGCCGGGCATGCGCGAAATGCTGGCCATCACCGGCGCCATCAAGGGTGCGGGCCTGGGCAAGGACGTCCTGCTCCTCACGGACGGACGGTTCTCCGGCGGCACCACCGGCCTGTGCATCGGCCACGTCGCCCCGGAAGCGGTCGACGGCGGCCCTATCGCCTTCGTGAAGGACGGCGACCGGATCCGCGTGGACATCGCAGCCCGCAGTTTCGACCTCCTGGTGGACGAGGCGGAGCTCGAAGCCCGCAAGGTGGGCTGGGAGCCGCTGCCCGCCAGGTACACCAAAGGTGTCCTCGCCAAGTACGCCAAGCTGGTGCACAGCGCGAGTACAGGCGCTTATTGCGGGTAGCACCTCCGCAAAGGATGGCCGACCCAACCAGGTAGCGCTAAGTGTCGTTTTGTACGCTCAAAACGACACTTGCTGCTACCTGGTTGGGGAGGGGGCCAGTTTGTGGACAATGGAGTCCACATGGTGAGATCGGGTAGCGGCTCGTTGACACGTATCTCACCAGAGGGAAAACTGAACCCATGACTTTCGTTACCAGCTGCGCCGCTGCAGATGCAGTCGTCGTCCTTGCCAAGCGCGTGGCACATTAGCCCTGGTAACGAACCGTCACGCGCAAACCCCTCGAAGAGCCGCCAGGCTGAGGGGTTTTTTTATTTCCCGCAGTTTCCATGTAACACAGATGATCCACAAGGAAGAGTCCGATGAGCAAAGGATCGCCGATCAGCCCCTCGCTGATGGCTACCAAGTCCGCTGGAGCCCCCAAGGCTCCGGAACGCGCCGACCGCACGGCTGAACACGCCGTCGTCGTCGCCGACCTTGCTGCCGCCTCTCCTGTCCTTGGGCCGAACAACGTTGTACCCCCAACGGTGATGACCGGCTCGCAAGCTATTGTCCGCTCGCTCGAAGAACTCGGCGTCGACGATATTTTCGGTTTGCCCGGTGGCGCAATCCTGCCCACCTACGACCCCTTGATGGCCTCCAGCATGAATCACGTCCTGGTCCGTCACGAACAGGGAGCCGGCCACGCCGCGCAAGGCTACGCCATGGTCACCGGGCGGGTGGGCGTCTGTATCGCCACCTCGGGCCCCGGTGCCACCAACCTCGTTACCGCCATCATGGATGCCCACATGGACTCCGTGCCCCTGGTGGCCATCACCGGACAGGTGTCCAGCGGTGTGATCGGCACCGACGCCTTCCAGGAAGCGGACATTGTGGGCATCACCATGCCCATCACCAAGCACTCCTTCCTGGTGACCGACCCCAACGACATCCCGCATGTGATGGCGGAGGCCTTCCACCTGGCCTCGACCGGACGTCCGGGTCCTGTCCTGGTGGACGTGGCCAAGGACGCCCAGGTGGGCCAGATGACCTTCTCCTGGCCGCCGCGGGTGGACCTGCCCGGCTACCGTCCTGTTACCCGCGGTCACAACAAGCAGGTACGCGAAGCTGCCAAGCTGATCGCCGCAGCCCGCAAGCCGGTCCTGTACGTGGGCGGCGGTGTTGTAAAGGCACATGCCTCCGCAGAGCTGCTGGCACTTGCCGAAGCAACCGGAGCCCCCGTTGTCACCACGCTGATGGCAAAGGGTGCCTTCCCCGACTCCCACCCGCAGCACATGGGAATGCCGGGCATGCACGGGACCGTCTCGGCCGTGACCGCCCTGCAGCAGTCGGACCTCCTCATCACGCTCGGCGCCCGGTTTGATGACCGCGTTACCGGTGTGCTGAAGACATTCGCCCCCAACGCCAAGGTCATCCACGCCGACATCGATCCGGCCGAAATCTCCAAGAACCGCACGGCGGACGTGCCCATCGTGGGCTCGGTCAAGGAGATCATCCCTGAGCTGACCGACGCCGTGCGCACCCAGTTCGAGGCATCAGGCACTCCGGACCTCACCACGTGGTGGGCATTCCTGAACAACCTGAAGGAAACCTACCCGCTGGGCTGGACCGAACCGGAAGACGGACTGACCGCCCCGCAGAGGGTCATCGAGCGGATCGGTGCCCTGACCGGACCGGAAGGCATCTATGTGGCGGGCGTTGGCCAGCACCAGATGTGGGCGGCGCAGTTCATCAAGTACGAGCGCCCGCACGCCTGGCTGAACTCGGGCGGAGCCGGCACCATGGGCTACGCCGTCCCGGCCGCCATGGGCGCCAAGGTGGGGGAGCCGGACCGCGTGGTCTGGGCCATCGACGGCGACGGCTGCTTCCAGATGACCAACCAGGAACTGGCCACCTGCGCCATCAACAAGATCCCCATCAAGGTTGCCGTCATCAACAACTCCTCCCTGGGCATGGTGCGCCAGTGGCAGACCCTCTTCTACGAGGGCCGCTATTCAAACACCGACCTCAACACCGGCCATGACACCGTCCGCATCCCGGACTTCGTCAAGCTGGGGGAGGCCTACGGCTGCGCCTCGTTCCGCTGCGAACGCGACGAGGACATCGACGCCACCATCCAGAAGGCCCTCGAAATCAACGACCGCCCGGTGGTCATCGACTTCGTGGTGAGCCCCAACTCCATGGTGTGGCCGATGGTGCCCGCCGGCGTGAGCAACGACCAGATCCAGGTTGCCCGCAACATGACCCCGGAATGGGAAGAAGAGGACTGACCATGAGCCGCCACACACTCTCTGTCCTGGTTGAAGACAAACCGGGCGTCCTGACCCGGGTTGCAAGCCTCTTCGCCCGCCGGGCCTTTAACATCAACTCCCTGGCCGTTGGCCCCACCGAGGTTCCGGGCATCTCCCGGATGACCGTGGTGGTCGACGCCGATGGCGACCTCATCGAGCAGGTCACCAAGCAGCTCAATAAACTGATCAACGTCATCAAAATCGTTGAGCTGACCTCCGAATCTTCCGTACAGCGTGACCACATCCTGGTCAAGGTACGTGCGGATGCCGCAACTCGTCTGCAGGTGACCCAGGCTGCAGACCTGTTCCGCGCCTCAGTGGTCGACGTCTCCACCGATTCCGTCGTCATTGAAGCAACCGGCCATCCCGAAAAGCTCACGGCACTGCTTTCAGTGCTGGAGCCCTTCGGCATCCGCGAAATCGTGCAGTCCGGCACCCTGGCCGTTGGACGGGGATCCCGCTCCATGAGTGACAGGGCGCTGCGTTCCGCCTAGGACCCGCGGGGTCTACCCGGCAAACGCGACGCCCGTAACCGCACCACCGAACACCTATCTACAATCCACTCAAGAGGAGTTACGCAAGTGACTGAAATGTTTTACGACGACGACGCCGACCTGTCGATCATCCAGGGCCGCAAGGTTGCCATTGTGGGCTACGGCTCCCAGGGCCACGCCCACGCACTGAACCTTCGCGATTCCGGCGTCGAGGTTGTTATCGCGCTGAAGGACGGCTCCAAGTCAGCCGCCAAGGCCGAGGACGCCGGCTTCACCGTCAAGAACGTCGCCGACGCCGCCGAATGGGCAGACGTCATCATGATCCTGGCACCGGACCAGCACCAGCGCTCGATCTACAACGACTCCATCAAGGACAAGCTGAAGCCGGGCAAGGCCCTTGCTTTCGCCCATGGCTTCAACATCCGCTTCGGCTACATCCAGGCACCGGAGGGCGTTGACGTCATCCTCGTCGCCCCGAAGGCACCGGGCCACACCGTCCGCCGCGAGTTCGAAGCCGGCCGCGGCATCCCGGACATCATCGCCGTCGAACAGGACGCTTCGGGCGCCGCCTGGGAACTGGCCAAGTCCTACGCCAAGGCCATCGGCGGCACCCGCGCCGGCGTCATCAAGACCACCTTCACCGAAGAGACCGAAACCGACCTCTTCGGCGAGCAGGCTGTCCTCTGCGGCGGCGTGTCCCAGCTCGTCCAGTACGGCTTCGAAACCCTGACCGAAGCCGGCTACCAGCCCCAGATCGCCTACTTCGAGGTACTCCACGAGCTCAAGCTCATCGTTGACCTCATGTGGGAAGGCGGCATCGCCAAGCAGCGCTGGAGCGTTTCCGACACCGCTGAGTACGGCGACTACGTCTCCGGTCCGCGCGTCATCACCCCCGCGGTGAAGGAAAACATGCAGGCCGTCCTCGCCGACATCCAGTCCGGTGCGTTCGCCAAGCGCTTCATCGAAGACCAGGACAACGGCGGCGTGGAGTTCAAGGAACTGCGTGCCAAGGCCGAGCAGCACCCCATCGAGGCTGTTGGCCGCGAACTGCGCTCCCTGTTCTCCTGGCAGCAGCAGGACGTGGACTACGTTGAAGGTTCCGCCGCCCGCTAAAGGTTGCCCCTGAGGCGCCACCATAAAGGCAGCAGTGAGGCCGGGTTCACACTTAACAATGTGAGCCCGGCCTTTCTATCGGCCTAGACTTGTTTCCATCCCCAGGACTGCAACGCAGAGGATCAGCCGTGTCAAAACCCGTAGTACTGCTCGCCGAAGAACTTTCCCCCGCCACCATTGAGGCCCTCGGCCCGGACTTCGAAATCCGCCAGACCGACGGCGCTGACCGCTCCCAGTTGCTTTCTGCCATCGGTGACGTTGACGCGATCCTGGTCCGCTCCGCCACCCAGGTGGACGCCGAGGCTATCGCCGCGGCGAAGAACCTGAAGGTCATCGCCCGCGCCGGTGTGGGCCTGGACAACGTGGACATCAAGGCGGCCACCCAGGCCGGCGTTATGGTGGTGAACGCCCCCACGTCCAACATCGTCTCCGCCGCCGAGCTCACCGTGGGCCACATCCTCAGCCTGGCCCGCCACATTCCGCAGGCCAGCGCCGCGCTCAAGGACGGCGAGTGGAAGCGCTCCAAGTACACGGGCATCGAACTGTTCGAAAAGAAGATCGGCATCATCGGCCTCGGCCGCATCGGCGCCCTGGTGGCAGCCCGCCTGAAGGGCTTCGACACCAAGATCCTTGCCTACGATCCCTACATCACCTCAGCCCGGGCAGCGCAGCTCGGCGTGCAGCTGGTCACCCTGGACGAGCTCCTGGCGCAGTCCGACTTCATCACCATCCACATGCCCAAGACTCCTGAAACCGTGGGCATGCTCGGCGCGGATGCGTTCAAGAAGATGAAGACCACCGCCTACGTGGTGAACGTCGCCCGCGGCGGCCTGGTGGACGAGGAAGCCCTCTTCACTGCCCTGCAGGACGGCGAGATCGCCGGTGCCGGCGTGGATGTCTTCGCCAAGGAGCCCAGCACCGACCTTCCGTTCTTCAAACTGGACAACGTGGTGGTCACCCCCCACCTCGGCGCCTCCACGGACGAAGCCCAGGAAAAGGCAGGCGTCTCGGTGGCCAAGTCCGTCCGCCTCGCCCTCGCAGGCGAGCTGGTTCCCGACGCCGTCAACGTCGCCGGCGGCATCATCGCCCCGGACGTCCGCCCGGGCATCCCGCTGATCGAGAAGCTGGGCCGGATCTTCACCGCCCTCACCCACGACTCCCTGACGCAGTTCGACGTCGAGGTGGCCGGCGAGATCTCCTCCCTGGACGTCAAGGTCCTGGAACTGGCGGCACTGAAGGGCATCTTCGCCGACGTCGTCACCGAACAGGTGTCCTACGTCAACGCCCCGGTCATCGCCGAGCAGCGCGGCATCAACGTCCGCCTGATCACCACCCCGGAGACCGAGTCCTACCGCAACGTCCTGACCCTGCGCGGGGCACTCAGCGACGGCAGCCAGATCTCCGTGGCCGGCACCCTGACCGGTCCCAAGCAGATCGAAAAGCTGGTGGGCATCAACGGCTTCGAAGTTGAAATCCCCATCAGCGAGCACCTTGTGGTGGTTGCCTACACCGACCGCCCCGGCGTGATCGGCACCATCGGCCACATCCTGGGCATGAACAACATCAACATCGCCGGCATGCAGGTGGCACGCCACGACCAGGGCGGACAGGTCCTGGCGCTGCTGACCATCGACAGCTCGGTGCCCCAGCAGGTGCTCGATGCCATCAAGGCCGGCATCGGCGCCGAAATGGTCCGGGAAGTGGACCTGGAGGACTAAGCGCCAGGGGAAACGCCGAAGCGTCGGCCCCCGCTCGGCGCGTCCGGGCGGGGCCACGTATGATTGGCCGGTCTGCTTACAATGGCTGGGTCCTTACTCGGGACCATGCCGGCAGGCCGGCCAATACCTTTTGCACATCCGTCCGTAATCGCCCACGTCCGCCGCGCGCGGACTCGAATGTGCGCACGCAATCCAGGTTTCAGGGAGTTCAATGAACGCCGTCCAGAGGTTCATCAGAAGCAGGGTGCTGCTGTTGACCGCGGCCATCTTGATCGCAGCCATGTGCTTGTCGGTCATCGTCCAAAGCCAGTCGCAGGCGGCGCTCAGCCGGACCGTGGACGAAAATTCACGGGGCCTCTACGACGTCCTGGTGCAGGCCAAGGCGCCCTCGGGTGCAATGCTGCAGCCGGAGATCGCCAACGGCACGGGCGGCATCACTTTCGAGCAGCTGGAAGCCATCAGGAAGCTGTCCGGCACGTCCGTGGCAGCGCCCATCAGCCTGGTGTCCCGCGTGACGCAGAACCTCGAGGCTCCACGGCTGGACGCCATGGATTACCTGGGCTACAACGCCGGGCTGGCAGGGACCGCGACGGCGGACCAGGCCGCAGGTGCCACGGCCCCGGCCCAGTGGCCCGCGGCAGAGTCCGTGCTGAGCGACCAGGCAAAGAAGTACCGCCTCACGGCCAGCGCCGTAAGCTCCGACGGGGTATCAGAGCAGACCCTGTTCAAGTCCACCGCAGAAGGCACCCTGGGCAAGGCCAAACTCGTTGAGGAACAGGCCGCCGGCGGCAGCAGCATCCGCATTGCCGCCCCGTCAGGTGAAACGGGCATCAAGTTCCCGGCGCCTGCCGGCGGTTCCGAGCACAACCTCTTCAACCTGTCAGTGTCACTGCCCCTGGCACCGGAAGTGACCGAGTCCGTGGTCGCCGTCGATCCTGCCGCCGAACGCGCCCTGCTGGGATCCGCCGGGGACTTCCTTGCCCCGCTGGAAAAGGCCCCGCCCGCCGACGCCCGGAACGCCGGCGCCGTGGGCCGGTACCTGGAAGGCCTCTTCACCAACGGCATCGGCCTGGACCAGCTCAAGGAAGGACCCGACTTCCTGGGTGTGAAGCTCAAATACTGGGCACCGCTGATGACCCAGTACCAGCAGGCCAAGCGCACCGGCCAGCTCACCGCCGAGTCCCAGGCCATACCCCTGGTGGTCCGCTCGGGCACGTCCCTGGACCTGAAGTACAACGTCAAGATCGAGGAAATCGACGACACCGGCAAGGTGGTCAAGGACGTTGGAACAGTTTCCAGGTCCCTGGGCCAGGACTACCTGCCGTTCGTCTCGAAGGACCCGTTCGTCCTCTCCTGGCCCGGCTCCACGGACCACACGTCCCTTCTGGGCGCCACGGGCAACTTCAACCAGGGGCTTTACACGCCCGCTCAGTGGAGCACCGACTTTGCTGCCGCCCCGAAGTACACCGACGGCAAAACTGCCTCCAACGGAGCAGTGGACAAGGCAGCGGTCCCCGGCGAATGGGTCACCGTAAACCGGCTGCCCGAAAAGAGCGCCAATGGCGCCCCCGTGGACCAGACCCAGCGCGAACCCGTGGACGAGCGGTCCTACCGCGAGAACCTCGAGACCGGCGGGAAGAAGGTCGCAGCCCCGCTGGCCATGGTCTACGGAACCTTCGACCCCTCCGCTGTGTCAAAGGCGGCCGGTGACGTGAACAGGCTTCCGCTGGGCGGCTATGACCCCACTCCGTTCAGCCTCGTCAAGGACCCCGAGGGCAAGGACGTTTCGGCCGCGGAGCTGAAGCCTTCCCTGAGCGCCACCGGCCTTGCCAGCCAGTCCGCCGGCGCCATCACCGACTACTACGGCCTCGCCGCTGCCCGCGGCTACACGCAAAACGCCTCGGTCATCGACGCCGTGCGTGTCCGCGCAGACGCTCCCGGAAGCTGGAAGGAGGCCCAGCCGGAGGTGGAAAAGCTGGCCGCCGAGATCCGCAGCATGGGACTGGAAGCCACCATCGTGGCCGGCTCCGCCCGTGAAGATGCCAGCATCTTCGTTCCCGGCTACTCCAAGGACGACGCCGGCAAGGAATCTGCCCTGGGCACGGTCCAGCAGTCCTGGGTCCGGCAGAACGCTGCCGAGGCCGTGACGGGGTCCCTCTCCGGAACCAACGTCACGCTGCTCTTCCTCACGCTGTGCGGAGCCGCACTCCTGACCGGCGCCTCCACCGTCAGCTACATCCGCAAACGGCGGTCCGAAGCCGGGACCCTCCGCGCGATGGGCTGGACCCAGCGCAGGATCCGCAGCTGGGTGCTGGAGGAATTCGGCGTGGGCGCGGTCCTGCTGGCCGTGGCCGGCGTGGTCCTGAGCCTCGTCAGCTGGAGCGTCGCCACTGCACTGGTGTCCGTATCCGTCCTGGTCCTCTACGCTGCCGCGGCCTTCTTCGCCGCCCAGCAGCTGCGCCACCGCGACGTCATTGACCAGGAGCCGCAGCACGACGAAAGGCTCATCCCGGTGGACTCGCCGCTGACCTTTGCGAACCGGCAGTTGGGCACCAACAAGTTCAATACCTTGTCCCTGGCCGTTGCGGTGGGCGTCTTCGGCGCCGCCGTGGGCGGGCTGATCGCGCTGCTGATCGACATTCCCCGCGCAGCCGGTGCCAGCGCACTGAGCGGCCTCGCGGCCGCCAGCGTGGCCCTGCCGAGCATCCTCCTTGCGCTCTCCGGCGTGGTGGTGGGACTAGTGCTGACCCTGGTCACCGGACGCTTTGAACTCAATGCCAAACGCCAGTACCTTGGCATCCTCGAAGCCATGGGCTGGAACCCGGACATGCTCCGCCAGGTCCGGTTGTTCGAGAATGCGCTGGTGGGAACCGTGGCCCTGCCGCTGGGCGTGCTGGGCGCCCTGGGCATCGGCCTGCTGCTGGCCCCCTACGCCGCCCTGTGGGCAGGCGTGGCCGGGCTTGTGGCTGTACTTTGCTGGATACCGATTGCAACGAAAGTGGTCCAATGACAAACCAGACGAATGTCCAGCGGAGCCGCCGGTCCGGCTCCGGCGACGTCCCCCTGCAGACGCGCGCCAACACCATCGTCAAGGCCGCTGACCACGGGACACCGCTGGAACTGAGCGACATCACCATCCGCTACGGTGGCGGCAAGGGCGGTGCCGAAGCCGTCAGCGTGGTGGAAGGCTTCGACCTGACGCTGCACGCGGGGGAGATGCACTGCGTCGCCGGCCGAAGCGGCTCCGGCAAGACCAGCATCCTCACCGTCAGCGCCGGCCTGACCCTGCCGACGTCGGGCCGCGTTTTCTGGGAAGGCGACTCCCTCGAAAGCATGGGCGACGACGAAATCGCCGACCGCCGTCGTGCCCTCATCGGGTACGTGGATCAGGGTGGAGCCCTGATCGACGGCATGAGCGCGCTGGAGAACGTGCTGTTGCCGGCCGTTCCCGACGGCGAAGTGGACCAGCGCCGGGACATGGCCAAGGACCTGCTGGACCTGGTGGGCCTGGGCCGCCGCATGCGGCACCGCCCCGCCCAGCTCTCCGGCGGCGAACGCCAGCGTGTTGCCATCGCCCGCGCACTGATCCTGGGCACCAGGGTCCTGGTGGTGGACGAACCCACGGCGAGCCTGGACCGTGCCTCCGCCAACCGCATCATCAGCATCCTGAAG
Organism: Pseudarthrobacter sp. B4EP4b; assembly: GCF_006680095.1. Classification (NCBI taxonomy): domain Bacteria; kingdom Bacillati; phylum Actinomycetota; class Actinomycetes; order Micrococcales; family Micrococcaceae; genus Pseudarthrobacter; species Pseudarthrobacter sp. B4EP4b. The sequence goes on from NZ_VHIJ01000010.1 coordinate 26,599, forward strand.
GACACCACGTCCGACGGCATCGCGGTACTCGTTGCCTCGCACGACCACGAACTCGTCCGGCTCAGCGATACCCTGACTGAACTGATCTAGCCTGTCCCTCCGCACCGAAGGTAACGTCCTCCCGTGACTGCTTCAGAGAAAACGCCGTTCTACATCACCACGGCCATCACCTACCCCAACGGCGTGCCCCACATCGGCCACGCCTACGAGTACATAGCCACCGACGCCATGGCGCGCTTCAAGCGGCTGGACGGCTATGACGTGATGTTCTTGACGGGCACCGACGAGCACGGGATGAAGATCGCCCAGACCGCGGAAAAGGAAGGCATCACGCCCAAGGAGTTGGTGGACCGCAACGCTGAGGTCTACAAGGCCGCGCATTCAGCCCTGGGCATCACCTACGACCGCTTCATCCGGACCACGGACCAGGACCACTACGCAGCCTCGCAGGCCATCTGGAAAAAGATGGAGGCCAACGGGGACATCTACCTGTCCAAGTACGAGGGCTGGTATTCCGTCCGGGACGAGGCGTTCTACGGCGAGGATGACACCGTGGTCAAGGACGACGGCGTTCGCTACTCCAAGGAGACGGACACAGAGGTGACCTGGACGGCCGAGGAGAGCTATTTCTTCCGGCTTTCGGCCTACCAGGACAAGCTCCTGGCACTCTACGAGGCGCAGCCGGAGTTCGGCGCCCCGCAGTACCGCTTCAACGAGGTCATCAGCTTCGTCAAGCGCGGCCTGGAGGACCTGTCCATCAGCCGCACCACGTTCGACTGGGGCGTCCCCGTCCCGGGCAACGACAAGCATGTGATGTACGTCTGGGTGGACGCGCTCACCAACTACCTCACCGGTGTGGGCTTCCCCGACGTCGAATCCGAGAAGTTCCGGAAGTTCTGGCCCGCAGATGTCCACGTCATCGGCAAGGACATCTCCCGCTTCCACGCCATCTACTGGCCCGCCTTCCTGATGAGCGCGGGGCTGGAGCTGCCCAAACGCGTGATGATCCACGGGTTCCTGCACAACAACGGCGTGAAGATGTCCAAGTCGCTGGGCAACGTGGTGGCCCCGGCCGACTTCGTGGCACAGTACGGCCTTGACCAGGTGCGGTTCTTCTTCCTGCGTGAAGTGCCGTTCGGCGCAGACGGCAGCTACAACCATGAGGCGATCGTTGGCCGGATGAACGCCGACCTCGCCAACAACTTCGGGAACCTGGCACAGCGTTCACTGTCCATGGTGGCGAAGAACTGCGATGCGAAGGTGCCCGTTCCCGGCGTGTTCACCGCCGAAGACAACGCAATCCTTGCCCAGGCCGGCGGCCTCCTTGAAGCTGCACGGGCCGCCTTTGACAAGCAGGAATTCAGCCGCGCCCTCGAAGCAATCTGGGCCGTGCTGGGCGACACCAACGCCTACTTCGCCGAGCAGGCCCCCTGGGTGCTGCGGAAGACCGACGTCGAACGCATGGATACGGTGCTGTACGTCACGCTGGAAGTCCTTCGCATCGTGGCCATCCTGGCCCAGCCGGTAATGCCCACGGCAACTGCTGCACTTTTGGACACCCTGGGCCAGGCCGAAGGGGAAGCCCGCCTGTTCTCCGCCATCGGTACGCCCATTGCGGCCGGGACGGCACTGCCGGCACCGGCACCGGTGTTCCCGAAGTACGAGGAGCCGGCCGAGTCCTGAAGCGGTGCTGCTGTGTTCGCATAATGAGACAGCTTGACCAGCATATGGATGTCTTGGCTACCCTGAAAACATGAGCGCATCCTCCATCGATCTTGCAGTTATCCCCGGCGACGGCATCGGCCCCGAAGTCATCGCAGAGGCACTTAAGGTGCTGGAAAAGGCTGTGGCCGCGGAGGGCGTGGAGCTGAAGCCAACGCATTACGAACTCGGCGCCGAGCACTGGCTCCGCACCGGCGAGACCCTGCCGGATGAGGTCCTGGCTGACTTGAAGACGCGCGACGCCATCCTCTTCGGCGCCGTGGGGGCGGCACCCGGCGACACCCGGATCCCGTCCGGAATCATCGAGCGTGAGTTGCTCCTCAAGCTCCGGTTCAGCCTGGACCACTACGTCAACCTGCGGCCTTCCCGGCTCTACGGCACCGTCGGCAGCCCGCTGGCCAACCCGGGCACCATCGACTTCATCGTGGTGCGCGAAGGAACCGAAGGCCCTTACGTCGGCAACGGCGGCACCCTGCGCGCAGGAACCCCGCACGAGGTTGCCACCGAGGTCTCGCTGAACACCGCCCACGGCGTGGAGCGCGTGGTCCGCGACGCCTTCCGCCGGGCAAGCGCAAGGGAGCGCAAGCACGTCACCCTGGTGCACAAGCACAACGTCCTGGTCTTCGCCGGACACCTGTGGAAGCGCACCGTCGAAGCGGTGGCCCAGGAATTCCCGGAGGTCACCCACGACTACTTGCACGTGGACGCGGCCACCATCTTCATGGTCACGGACCCGTCCCGTTTCGATGTCATCGTGACCGACAACCTGTTCGGCGACATCATCACCGACCTCGCCGCGGCCATTACCGGCGGCATCGGCCTGGCCGCGTCCGGCAACATCAACATGGACCGCACCGCGCCGTCCATGTTCGAGCCGGTCCACGGATCCGCACCGGACATCGCCGGCCAGGGCAAGGCAGATCCCACAGCGGCGATCCTCTCCGCGGCCCTCCTGCTGGACCACCTCGGTTACACCACCGCGGCCCGCAGGATCGAGGCAGCAGTGGTTGCCGACGTCGAAAAGCGCGACGGCGGTGCGCGCAGCACCAGCGCTGTGGGCGACGCCATCGCCGCAGGCCTCTAGCCGCGCCAGGGCCAGCCGGCAACGGGCGTAAGCTTGTCTCGAATCACCAAATGCCGCCTTGCCGTTCAACGCTGAAGCCAGGGCGGCCGATCGTGGAGGAACCATGACCCAGACTGCCCACGGCGTCGAATTCAGCCAGCAGCTTTCGGCCAACCCGAAATCTGCGCAAGAGCGTGCAGCCATCCTGGCGAACCCGGGATTCGGCAACTACTTCACCGACAACACCGCCATCGTCGACTACCGCGTGGACGAGCACGGCAACGGCGGCTGGCACAACGCCCGGATTGAAGCGTACGGGCCGATCGTCCTGGATCCCTCCGCTGCTGTTTTCCACTACGGCCAGGAGATCTTCGAGGGGCTCAAGGCCTACCGCCACGCCGACGGATCCATCTGGACCTTCCGGCCCGAGGCCAACGCCGCCCGCCTGAACAAGTCCGCCCGCCGGCTTGCCCTGCCCGAGCTGCCCGCGGAGTACTTCCTGGGCGCCATCCGGGAACTGGTCGCAGCCGACAAGGAATGGGTTCCCAGCGGCGACGGCGAGGCACTGTACTTGCGGCCGTTTATGATCGCCACCGAAGCGTTCCTGGGTGTCCGCGCGGCGCGTGAGGTCTCTTTCCGCGTGATCGCCTCCCCGGCCGGCAATTACTTCGGCGGCGAATTGAAGCCCGTGTCCATCTGGATCTCCCGCGAATACGCCCGCGCCGGCCGCGGCGGAACAGGCGATGCCAAGTGCGGCGGGAACTACGCGGCCTCGCTCATCGCCCAGCAGGAGGCTGAAGCCAATGGCTGCAAGCAGGTCCTCTTCCTGGACCACTTCAATGGCGACGCCGTCGAAGAACTGGGCGGCATGAACGTCTTCTTCGTCATGAAGGACGGCTCTCTGGTCACGCCCGCACTGACCGGCACCATCCTCGAAGGCGTCACCCGGATGTCCGTCATCCAGGTGGCCAAGGACATGGGCCGCGAAGTCACCGAGCGGAAGATCACCCTCGATGAGTGGCGCGACGGCGTTGCTTCAGGTGACATCGCGGAAGTCTTCGCCTGCGGCACAGCGGCAGTCATCACGCCCATCGGTGTGTTGAAGGACGCCACCGAGTTTATCGGCTCAGAAGATGCCAAGGCAGGGGAGACCACCATGGCCATCCGCGAACAGCTGCTCGGCATCCAGACCGGAGCGGTTCCCGATACCCACGGCTGGCTCACCCGCCTCGCCTAGTCCGCTTTTTCCTGACTGCAAAATTACGACGGCGCCTGCCGGGCTCATTCCCGGAAGGCGCCGTCGTCTTTCTTTGCAATGTGGAGGACCAGCCCGGAGAGGATTAGCGCCGGGCAGCCTTCCGTGCGGCATTCTTCAATGCCTTGCGGGAAACGGGCTTCAGGGCCTTCCTTGCCGCTTCCTCCTCCAGGGCCCGCCGGCGCCGGGCATCAAGGAGGTCGTTCCACAGTGTGGTAGCGAAAACTCCGCCGTCCTGGGTGTACAACTCATAGGGATACGAGGCAAACCCGGCCGGGGGAGTGCCGTTAGGAAGCTGTTTCCCGGAGGACCGGGCCACGGCATCCGCTAGCGCCCACGTTTCGGTCAGGTGGGGCACCAGGTTGGCTCCCACAAACGCGTTCGGGTCGGCGGATACGGCAGCCCTCTCGAGCAGGATCTCGAGCTGCTGCTCCAGGTGTTCCGCGGCTGCCTCTGCAACTGACGTCCCCTCCTCGGTAGCCTTGGCCAGCACGGCTTCCTGTTCGGCCACCGCCTCCGCCCAGTCTTCTGTACGGCGGAATGCCTGCCAGGTGGGGAACCAGACCACGGCGCCGGTGGCGTGGTTGTGGATGTGCCGGAGGCCGGTGCTCTTCTCGGTTCCTGCGTGGTCGTTTCCGGCCGCGGCAGCACCGGCAAGGAGCTCTGACAGGGCGGGTGATGGTGCGGTGCTCATGATGGCGGTGCTTTCGGTAGGGAAGTGGTGATCTGTAGCCACAACCCGCCGCAGGGTCCCGCTTATTCCGCCGGACTGCAAAGATGGGATGGTGACTTCAGCTTCCGGCCCCGTCCTTCAGCGCAGCTCAGCCCTCACGCAGTTCATCCTGGCCCCCAACCCCGGGCCCATGAGCCTGGAGGGAACCAACTCCTACATCCTGCGTGCCCCCGGATCCCCCGGTGCCGTGGTAGTGGACCCGGGGCCGCTGGACGAGCCGCACCTCCAAGCCCTTGCCGCGGCGGGGCCCGTGGAACTCATCCTCATCACCCACCGCCACGCCGACCACACCGCCGGTTCGGCGCGGCTGCACCAGCTCTCCGGGGCTCCGGTGCGTGCCGCCGATCCCGCCCACTGCCATGGAAGCGGCGCGGCTCTGCAGGGCGGCGAGGTAATTTCGGCAGCCGGGCTCGAGGTCAGCGTTGTGGCCACGCCGGGGCACACCTCCGATTCGGTATGCTTCCACCTTCCCGGTGACGGTCCGCATGGTTCAGTGCTTTCCGGGGATACCATCCTTGGCCGCGGCACCACGGTGCTTGATTACCCTGACGGCAAACTGGCTGACTACCTCGCGTCGCTGGACCGGCTGGAGGAGGTGGGGCCCGCCGTCGTCCTTCCCGCCCATGGTCCGGTGCTGCCGTCCCTGGTGGACATCGTCCGGGCCTACCGCAGCCACCGGCTCGAACGGCTGGCGCAGATCCGCGCCGTCCTTGACGGACTGGGCCGGGACGCAGCCGTGGGTGACGTGACAGACGCCGTCTATTCCGACGTCGACCGTTCCGTCCGGCGGGCCGCTGAGACCTCTGTTGCGGCGCAGCTTGACTACCTGCGCGGCGAAGCGGCGCGGCAGTAGCGCTGCCCCGGAGGGGATAGGGCGAGACGGTAGGGTAGGAGCCATGCGTATTGCCAGGTTTGTTGTTGATTCTGATCCCCTGTACGGCGTCGTCGAAGGTGACGCAGGCAGTGAAGTCGTCACTGTTATCCATGGAGACCCCTTCTTCAACGGGGTAGAGCGCACCTCGGTCCGCCACAAGCTGGAAGACGTGCGGCTCCTGGCGCCCATCATTCCCCGCAGCAAGGTAGTGGGCGTAGGCCGCAACTTCGTGGAGCACGCGCACGAACTCGGCAACGAAGTTCCCGCCCAGCCGCTCCTCTTCCTTAAGCCCAATACCGCCGTCGTGGGCCCGAACGATCCCGTGGTGCTCCCGGAGTTCTCGGAGGAGGTCTCCTTTGAGGCGGAACTGTGCGTGGTGATCGGCCGGATCTGCAAGGACGTGCCGGAGGAACGCGTTGATGACGTCATCTTCGGCTACACGTGCGGCAATGACCTCACTGCGCGGGATGTCCAAAAAAGCGACCTCCAGTGGACCCGCGCCAAAGGCTTTGACACCTCCGCGCCGCTGGGGCCCTGGATCGAGACGGAACTTGATCCCGAGGACGTGCAGATCCAGGCCCGGCTGAACGGTGAGCTGCGGCAGGACGGCAGCACCAGCCAGATGATCAGGGGCGTGCGGGAACTCGTGTCCGTGGTCTCCCAGGCGTTCACCCTCCTGCCCGGCGACGTCATCATGACCGGAACACCGGCAGGGGTTGGCCTGGTCAGTGCCGGCGACCGCATTGAGGTGGAGATCGAGGGCATCGGCCGCCTGTCCAACCCCATCGTCCGCCGCTGACCCCTGCCGCGGTGGCGGCAGGCGGCAGACGGTAAAGTTGAAGCCACTATGACTACTGCTTCTGCGTCGAATGCTGCCTCCATCCCGCCCGTCACCGCGGAGACGCCCGTACGGGTGCGCTTCTGCCCTTCACCCACCGGCACCCCGCACGTGGGGCTGATCCGTACCGCCCTGTTCAACTGGGCCTACGCCCGCCACACCAAGGGCATCATGGTGTTCCGGATCGAGGACACCGATGCAGCCCGTGACAGCGAGGAAAGCTACCACCAGCTGCTCGATGCGCTGAAGTGGCTGGGCATCGACTGGGACGAGGGCGTTGAGGTCGGCGGCCCGCACGAACCCTACCGGCAGTCGCAGCGCAGCGGCATCTACCAGGACGTGATCGCAAAGCTGCTCGAGGGCGGATTCATTTATGAGTCCTATTCCACTCCCGAGGAGATCGAGGCCCGCCACCGCGCCGCGGGCCGTGATCCGAAGCTCGGCTACGACGGCTTTGACCGCCACCTGACGGACGAGCAGCTCGCCCAGTACAAGGCCGAAGGCCGCGACGCTGTGCTGCGGCTCCGCATGCCGGACGAGGACATCACCTTCACCGACCTGGTGCGCGGCGACATCACCTTCCGCGCCGGATCCGTGCCGGACTTTGCAGTGGTCCGTGCCAACGGCGCGCCGTTGTACACCCTGGTCAACCCCGTGGACGACGCCCTGATGGGCATCACCCACGTGCTCCGCGGGGAAGACCTGCTCAGCTCCACGCCCCGGCAGATCGCCCTGTACCGTGCCCTCTACGCCGTGGGCGTCGCACAGTACATGCCGGAGTTCGGCCACCTGCCGTACGTGATGGGGCAGGGCAACAAGAAGCTCTCCAAGCGCGATCCCGAGTCCAGCCTGTTCCTGCACCGGGAGCGCGGCTTCATCCCCGAGGGCCTGCTGAACTACCTCTCCCTGCTGGGCTGGTCCCTGAGCGCTGACGAGGACATTTTCACCGTTGAACAGCTGGTGGAGCACTTCGACATCCACGATGTCCTGGGCAACCCGGCGCGTTTCGACCTCAAGAAGGCCGAAGCCATCAACGGAACGCACGTCCGGATGCTTGCACCGGAGGTTTTCCGGGAGAGGTTGGCACCGTACCTGCGCGCCGCGGATCTCGTGGGCGAGATCCTGACCGACCGGGAAGAGCAGATCCTCACCGAGGCTGCGCCGCTGATCCAGGAGCGCATCACGCTGCTGGGGGAGGCGCCCGAAATGCTGGCCTTCCTCTTCAAGGCAGATGACGCCATCGACGTCGCCGCTGACGCCCTGAAGGGCCTGCCGGAGAACCTGACCGAGGTCCTGGACGCCGCTATCGCTGTCCTCGAACCCGTGGAGGACTGGACGCCGGACAACATCCAGGCTGCCCTGAAGCAGGCACTGGTCGAGGACCTGGGCCTCAAGCCCCGCCTTGCCTTCGGGCCCGTGCGGACCGCCGTTTCCGGCCGGCGCATCTCGCCGCCGCTGTTCGAGTCCATGGTGATCCTCGGCAAGGAGTCCTCCCTCCGCCGGCTCAAGAGCTTCCGCGGCTGATGACAGCTCCCAGCCAGGCAGAGGGCGCCGTCCTGGAGACGCCCTTCGGCGCAGTCCGCGGGGTGCTGTTCGACATCGACGACACCCTGGTTGACCTCGAATATTCGATGACCACCGCCCTGCGCGAGGTCAGCGAACACCTCCTGCCCGGCCTCGACCAGGCCGGGTGGGAGCGGTTCGGGCGGATCTTCACGCACGAAACCACGCACTATTACGACAGGTACCTGGCAGGTGAATTGACGTTCAACGAACAGAGGCTGCTCCGCGGCCGCGCTGCGCTGGGACACTTCGGGGTGGAGCTGGGGGAAGGGGAGCAATCCCACCAGTGGCTGAACGCGTACATGGAGAAACAGCCCGCCTACGTGAAGCCTTTTCCGGATGTGATGCCGCTGCTGGACAGGCTGGACCGGGCAGGCATTCCGTACGGTGCGGTCAGCAATAACGTCCATGATTACCAGCGGGCAAAGCTTGATGGGGCAGGACTTGAACGCGTCCGCCGCCTCGTAGGAACAGACACCCTGGGCGTCGCTAAACCTGATCCGGCGATTTACCTCGAAGGAGTCCGCCTGCTGGGCACAGACCCTGCCCACACGTTGTATGTCGGTGACAACCGCCTGCTCGATGCTGAGGGCTCGACGGCGGCCGGCCTCCTTGGCGTCTGGCTCAACCGGGCGGGGGAGCTGGTGCAGGGATTCGAGGGAAACTCGGTGTCTTCGCTCCAGGATTTGATCCCGTAGGAATTGGTGTGTGCGGACCGCCGTGGACGGCGGCCCGCACACGCTACTGCCCCGGGGGAGGGGCCGATTTGTGCGAGCCGGAAGTCTCGGGTAAAGTAATTTCTCGTGCTGAGGGGCACGGAGCAGGGCAAAAGCCCTGAAATCCGGCCCGAAAGTATCATTGGGATATGGTGTAATTGGCAACACTACGGTTTCTGGTACCGTCATTCTAGGTTCGAGTCCTGGTATCCCAGCTCTGTTCAGAGCCCGCTAACGGGCAGGAAAGCAGACGGTTTCAGCCGGTCCGCCGATTTGAAACCACAGCGAAGTGTATGAAACAATCACTGAGCTTGACCAGCGGAAACGCCGGTCAGAAGTACGGTAAAGTACACGGCCCCATCGTATAGCGGCCTAGTACGCCGCCCTCTCACGGCGGTAACGCGGGTTCGAATCCCGCTGGGGTCACCAACGAAACGGTCCCGGGCAGACGCCCGGGACCGTTTTGCGTTTTCTACGAAATCCCGTGCGCGCCCTCTTTCACGGAAGTCATAGCCCTGACCCCAATCCGGGAACGCCCCATCACCTCCTGCAGCTAAAAGGGCAACGCCCCATCACGTCCCGGGGTTAGCGGCCACGTCCCGTAACCAAACGGCCAACGCTCCATCGCGTCTTGCAGCGAAAGGGCAACGCCCCATTACGTCTTGCAGCGAAACGGGCGAGGCTCCATCACGTCCCGCGGCTGATCGCGTAATGCCCGGTCACTCCTGGCACCGTCTTGAGGTGATCTCGCGCACGTTGCGTGCCGGCGGGACTGTCGTCGAACATCACTGAGAGGTGATGGGGCGCTTGAGGCGAAGCCGCGGGAGGTGATTGGGCGTCGGAGGGAACCCGCGGGAGGTGAAGGGGCGTTGGAGGGGAGGCCGCAGGAGGTGATGGGGCGTGAGAGGAGAAACTGCAGGAGGTGGTGGGGCGTTGGAACGGGACCAAGCCAGCCTGAACTGGCATGATGTTCCTGTGACCTCCCAGAGCGAGCAGGACCCACCGTACGACGCACAGCCAGCGCCGCCGGCGTTGGCGGCTGTGGCCCTGCTGGAAGAGGTGCGGGAAGACCTGGCCGCTGCCGCGCTGCCGCTGGCCTTACCTGAGGCGGAACAAGCCAGGCGCGACGCCGCCAACGCCGTGGCCCAGCTGGACGACTACATCCTCCCGCGGTACCGCAGCCTGGACGCCCCGCTGCTGGCCGTCGTCGGAGGCTCCACAGGTGCCGGGAAATCAACACTCGTCAACGCCTTGGTGGGCCACCCCGTCACACGATCCGGAGCCATCCGCCCCACCACCCGCCAGTCCATCCTGCTGCATCACCCGTCGGAAGCGGCCTGGTTTGAGGGCCAGCGCGTCCTGCCATCGCTCAGCCGCATCCGTGGATACGTCGCCGGCAGCGCGGTCCCGGCCACCAGCGCCGGACCGGTCCCCGACCCCGGAGCCATGTCCTCCCTTGTCCTCGTAGCCGACCCCGCCATGCCCGAAGGCATCGCACTCCTGGATGCGCCCGACGTCGACTCCATCTCCGACGACAACCGCAAGCTTGCGGGGCAGCTCCTCGCCGCGGCAGACCTGTGGATTTTTGTCACCACTGCCAACCGCTATGCCGACGCCGTTCCCTGGAGACTGCTCCTTGACGCAGCCGGCCGGGACATCATGGTTGCGGTAGTACTGGACCGGGTGCCGCCAGGGGCGGAAGCCGAGGTCAGCGAGGACCTGCGCGGACTCCTGGACCGTGAAGGCCTGGGCGCCGCGCAGCTGTTCATCATCCCGGAGACGGCCCTCGACCCGCTGGGCATGCTCCCCCCCACTACAGTCCTCCCGATGCGCACCTGGCTGTCGGATCTTGCTGCCGACTCCGCGGGCCGTTCCGACATCGCCCGCCGCACCCTGAACGGGACTGTCAGGGCCTTGGCTGCCCGCGTTGCCGAGGTGGCCCAGGCCGCGCGGGAACAGCAGCGGGCCGCAGGGAACCTGGAAGCCGCTGCCATATCGGCATACAACAGCGCTGCCACCCGAATCCTCGATGCCACCAGGGACGGATCACTCCTCCGCGGCGAGGTGCTGGCCCGCTGGCAGGACTTTGTGGGTACTGGGGAATTCTTCCGGACCCTGGAACAAAACGTTGGCCGGTTCCGCGACCGGCTGGGCGCCTTCTTCCGCGGCGAACCGCCGCCCGCCATCCGGGTGGAAGCAGCCATCGAGACAGGCCTGCAGGCCGTCATCGTGGACGAAGCCGCAAATGCTGCCGAGGATACTGACCAGCGCTGGCGGACCGATCCCGCCGGGCGCCACCTGCTGGGAACCGACGACCTTTCCGGAACCACACCCGGGTTCGAAGACAGGGCGGCCGCCGAAATCAGGGCCTGGCAGGAAGCCCTGATGGAGATGATCCGGACTGAGGGCCAGGGAAAGCGGACCCAGGCACGATGGCTGTCCTTCGGCATCAACGGGCTGGGCGCTGCCCTGATGATCGTGGTGTTCTCCATGACGGCCGGACTGACAGGACTCGAAGTGGGTGTGGCGGGTGGAACCGCCGTGGTGGGCCAGCGGCTTCTGGAAGCGGTCTTCGGCGAGGATGCTGTCCGGCGTATGGCCGAAAAGGCCCGGGAAGACCTGCACGTGCGCTGCCAGCGGCTGCTCCAGGACGAACAGCAGAAATTCCTGTCCAGGCTTCCCGAAAGCGATGACACGTCCGCTCAATCCCTCGCCGCCCACGCGGAGGCGCTGGCCCGGCTGGCGGACGCTGCATGAGCCGCCACAGCGACACCCGGGATTCGTCGCGGCTGGACCGCAGGCTCACGGCACTTAACGACGCCCGGGAATTGGGCGAAGGTGTCCTTCCCGACGAGTCGCTCCAGGACGTGTTCAGCGTGCTGGAGCGTGCCAGCTCGCGGCGGTCGCTGTCCGCCGACCACACGGTGGTGGGGTTCTTCGGTGCCACCGGCAGTGGCAAGTCCTCTCTGTTCAACGCCGTGAGTGGAGCTGAAATCGCGACGGCGGCAGCGCGGCGTCCCACCACATCGGAACCTCTGGCGGGGGTGTGGGGAGCTGAGGGCAGCGAACCGCTGCTTGACTGGCTGGAGGTCCGGAACCGCCATCATGCAGCAGCCGTGGATGGCTTCGCCGGCGAGGACACAGGGCTGATCCTGCTGGACCTGCCGGACTTCGATTCCACCAAGGCAGCGAACCGGGAAGTGGTCCAGCGGATGGTGGGCCTTGTCGACGTCCTGGTCTGGGTCCTTGATCCCCAAAAGTACGCCGACGCAGCTGTCCACAATGACTTCCTGTCACGCCTGGCCTCGCACGGGGCCGTCACCCTGGTGGTCCTTAACCAGGTGGACCGTCTTCCTGCCCACGACGTGCAGCCAGTCCTGGAATCCCTGCGGGCAATCCTTGCCCGCGACGGACTCGCCAAGGTCCAGGTTCTCGCGGCGTCAGCACTCAGCGGGTCAGGAGTGGACAAGGTCCGGGATGCCATCCGCGGCGTCGCAGTGAAACGCAAAGCCCAATCACAGCGGCTCACTGCCGACATCACCCGGGCCTCAGCGGAATTGGGCGCAGTATCCGGTGCCGGAGAGGCGGCCGGGGTCCGGCCCGCTGCAACGACGCGCCTTGCGGACGAGCTGGCAATTGCCGCGAACGTTCCTGCTGTGGTCCGGGCCGTGGGGCAGTCCTACCGGCTCGAATCGGTGAAGCGGACAGGCTGGCCCGTCACACGCTGGCTTTCCCGCTTCCGGCCGGATCCGCTGCGACGCCTTAATCTGCGCAGCACGGCACCCTCTGAGCTGAACCGGACTTCGCTGCCCTCAGCCGGAGCACCGGAGCGCGCCCGGACCGATGCGGCGGTGCGGGAATTTGCGGATGCCGCCAGCGCGGGCGCCCCTGGTCCGTGGCGGGCAGCTATCCGGAGCGCCGCGAGGGAAGGCAGGGAGCGGCTGCCCGATGCCCTTGACCAGGCCATCGCCGGGACCGACCTGGCCGCCAACCGAAGGTCGTGGTGGTGGGGTTTGTTCAATGTGGTGCACTGGCTGGCGCTGCTCACAGTCCTGGGCGGGCTCGGCTGGCTCGGCCTCCTGGCTGCGCTTGGCTACTTCCAAATGCCAGTACCGGAAGTGCCCAGAGTGGAGGGCTGGCCGGTGCCGACGCTGATGATTGCCTTGGGGGTGGTCCTGGGGATCTTCCTGGCCATCACCGGCCGTTTCATCGCTGCGGCCGCGGCGAACGCCCGGGCGGCGCGGGCCAGGAAACGGCTGAACGCAGCGGTTGCCGCCGTGGCCCAGGAACTCGTTGTAGAACCTGTGGAGGTTGAAGTCAGCAGGCTTTCAGCCTTCAATGCGGCACTGAAGGCGGCGGCCGGGTAGAAGTACGACGCCGGCCGGGAGTCAGTCAGCCGGCTGCGGACAGTTCGGCAGCGGCATCCCTGACCTTGATGAGGGTGCGCAGGTTCCGTGTGGTGGTGGACGCCTTGAACTTCGACTTGGCCGTGATTTTACTGAAGGGGCTGTCCAGGGTTCCCCCCGCGGGGGCCAGCCATGCCAGCGCCTCGGGGCCGAGCCGCTTTTGCTCCGCACCCGCCAGCGCGGCGCCGGCTGCCTCGAGTTCGTCCAGCATGCCAATATCGGACGAGAGTGTGATGTAGGTGTGCGTCGTCTTATCGTCATCCGGGTAGGGGCAGGCACTTACCAGTTCTGCCACCCGGGCTGCGTCCAGGACTACCACCCAGGCGTCATAGCCGAAGGTGTCCCGGAGGCATTTTTCGCACTCCCGCTTCACGGCGGCGGCGTCCAGGGTGCTGCCCAGCACTACGTTTCCGCTGGCAAGCAGGGTCCGCGCGTCCGGAAAACCGCCGGACTTGAGCGCCTCCCGGAGCTCGGCCATCTTGATGTTGATGCCGCCCACGTTGATGCCCCGAAGAAACACTGCATAGCTGCCCATGGCGAAAGCCTAGCGTCCCAGCGCCGCTGCGAGGGCAATCCGGCGGGCAGGCGCGACTGCGTCAGTCGTTGTTTTTGCGGAGTGCCTCGGTAAGGATGCGGCCGGCGTTGCAGACAACTTCCGCATGCAGCCTGCCGGGCTGGCGGGTGAGCCGCTCGATGGGACCGGAAATTGAAACTGCCGCAATCACCCGGCCGGAGGGTCCGCGCACCGGTGCGGAAACTGACGCGACCCCGGGCTCGCGTTCGCCAAGGCTCTGGCCCCAGCCCCGCCGTCGTACTCCTGCCAGGACTGTAGGCGTAAAGCGGGCAGACTGCAGCCCTTCGAGCAGCCGGTCGTGGTCCTCCCAGGCGAGCAGCACCTGGGCGGCCGATCCGGCCTTCATGGACAACTGCGTGCCCACCGGAATGGTGTCGCGCAGGCCGATGGGGCGCTCGGCGGAGGCAACACAAACGCGCCAATCGCCCTGCCGGCGGAAAATCTGGGCACTTTCGCCGGTGGCGTCACGCAGCTGCATCAGCACCGGTCCGGCGGAGGCGATCAACCTGTCCTCACCGGCAGCGGACGCCAGTTCCACCAGGCGGCTTCCCAGGACAAAGCGGCCCTGGATGTCACGGCTGACCAGCCGGTGGTGGACCAGGGCCAAAGCAAGGCGATGGACCGTGGGCCGGGCCAGGCCCGTTGCCGCCACAAGCTGCGCAAGCGTGGTGGGCCCGGCCTCAAGTGCATCGAGCACCTGGGCCGCTTTATCAATGACGCCGACTCCACTAGAATTGTCCATGTAATGATATTGCCGTCTCATTATCTGAGATGCAAATCTTTCGGCTGGCGCAGTACGAAGCCGTACTGGTTCAGTGGAACTATCAGCCAACAGCAGTGAAGGGAGATGGCCATGGCAAAGACATTGGCCGAGAAAGTCTGGGACGCGCACGTGGTGCGCAAAGGCGACGGCGAAGGTGCCAATGCCCAGCCCGACCTTCTTTTCATCGACCTCCACCTCGTCCATGAGGTCACGTCGCCGCAGGCGTTCGAAGGCCTGCGCCTGGCCGGACGCCCGCTGCGCCGCCCGGACCTGACCATCGCCACGGAGGACCACAACACTCCCACGCTGGACATCGACAAGCCTATCGCCGATCTGACGAGCCGCACGCAGATCCAGACACTGCGCAACAACTGCGCCGAGTTCGGTGTGCGCCTGCACTCCCTTGGGGATGCCGAGCAGGGCATCGTCCACGTCGTGGGTCCGCAGCTTGGCCTCACCCAGCCGGGCATGACGGTGGTCTGCGGCGACTCGCACACCTCCACCCACGGTGCCTTCGGGGCGCTGGCCATGGGCATCGGAACCTCCGAGGTGGAGCACGTGATGGCCACCCAGACGCTGTCCCTGAAGCCGTTCAAGACCATGGCCATCAATGTTGAAGGCACGCTCCGTCCGGGCGTCACCGCCAAGGACATCATCCTGGCCGTCATCGCCAAGATCGGCACCGGCGGCGGCCAGGGCTACGTCCTGGAATATCGGGGTTCCGCCATCCGCGCCCTGTCCATGGACGCCCGCATGACCATCTGCAACATGTCCATCGAAGCAGGCGCCCGCGCCGGAATGGTGGCTCCGGACGAGACCACGTACGAGTACATGTTGGGCCGCCCGCACGCGCCCCAGGGCGCCGACTGGGACGCCGCCGTCGAGTACTGGAACACCCTGCGGACCGACGACGACGCCACCTTCGACGTCCAGGTGGACCTGGACGCCAACACGCTGGAGCCGTTCGTCACCTGGGGCACCAACCCCGGCCAGGGCGTTTCGCTATCCGAATCCGTGCCCTCGCCGGAGGACTTCGGCGACGAGAACGCCAAGGCCGCCGCCGAGCGCGCCCTGCAGTACATGGGCCTCAAGGCCGGAACACCCATGAAGGACATCCGGGTGGACACTGTCTTCCTCGGCTCCTGCACCAACTCCCGGATGGAGGATCTCCGCGCCGCCGCCGACATCATCCGCGGACGCCAGAAGGACCCCAACATCCGGATGCTGGTGGTCCCGGGCTCTGCACGGGTCCGCCTGGAAGCAGAGGCCGAGGGCCTGGACAAGGTCTTCAAGGACTTCGGGGCTGAATGGCGTTTTGCCGGCTGCTCCATGTGCCTGGGCATGAACCCGGACCAGCTGGAGGTGGGGGAGCGCTGCGCCTCCACGTCCAACCGCAACTTCGAAGGGCGCCAGGGCAAGGGCGGCCGGACTCACCTCGTGTCCCCGGTAGTAGCCGCAGCCACGGCCATCCGCGGCACCCTGAGTTCGCCGTCGGACCTTGACCCCGATCCGGCGGTTGAGCCTGTCGAAACCCCCATCCGTACCGACGCAGCCTAGGACCCGCCATGGAAAAGTTCACCACCCACACCGGAATCGGCGTCCCGCTGCGGCAGAGCAACGTGGACACGGACCAGATCATCCCCGCTGTCTACCTCAAGCGCATCACCCGCACAGGCTTCGAGGACGCCCTGTTTTCCGCGTGGCGCAAGGACCCGTCCTTCATCCTGAACCAGGAACCGTTCAACGCGGGCTCCGTTCTGGTGGCGGGCCCCGACTTCGGCACCGGCTCCTCCCGGGAACACGCGGTCTGGGCGCTGAAGGACTACGGCTTCAAAACTGTGCTCTCGTCCCGGTTCGCCGATATCTTCCGCGGCAACTCCGGCAAGCAGGGGCTGCTCGCAGCACAGGTGGCGCAGGACGACATCGAACTGATCTGGAAAGAGCTCGAAAACGCTCCCGGCACCCAGGTCACCGTGGACCTCGTCTCCAAGACCGTGGTATGCGGCAACATCGTCGCACCCTTCGATATCGACGACTACACGCGCTGGCGCCTGCTCGAAGGCCTGGACGATATCGGGCTTACTCTCCAGCACGAGGCGGACATCACTGCCTACGAGTCCACGCGCCCGGCCTTCCTCCCGAAAACCCTGCCGGCACGCCTTTCCTGAGTGGGCTGAAGTACCTCCGACCGTGCGACGGCGGCCCGCCACGCCCTGCCGCCGTCGCCCGCGTATTTCGGTTCGGTAACGCGACCTCCTATGCTTGGTTGGAGCCTTTGCAAGGTTTTGTGGGCTAGTTATCGTGAGGAAACCGGTATATGAGTAGTGTTCTGACAATCCGTGGCGGAGTCCCGTTGACGGGCCGCGTAAGCGTCCGGGGAGCGAAAAACCTCGTTCCCAAGGCGATGGTGGCAGCGTTGCTGGGCAACGAGCCGTCCGTATTGCGGAACGTGCCGGAGATCAAGGATGTGGAGGTCGTCACCTCCCTCCTTCAGCTCCACGGCGTGACAGTGGTCAAGGACCCGGTTAACGGGGATCTCACCCTGGATCCAAAGGCGGCCAAGACGGCGCCCAGCACTGCCATTGACGCCCACGCCGGCGACTCCCGGATTCCCATCCTGCTGTGCGGCCCCCTGATCCACGCCATCGGGGAAGCGTTCATTCCCGATCTCGGCGGTTGCAAGATCGGCGACCGTCCCATCGATTACCACCTTGATGTGCTGCGCCAGTTCGGTGCCGTGGTGGAGAAGCGGCCGGGCGGCATCCACATCTCCGCCCCCAAGGGCCTGCACGGCGCCAAAATTTCCCTGCCCTACCCGTCCGTCGGGGCCACGGAGCAGGTGCTGCTGAGCGCCACCCGCGCGGAGGGCATCACCGAACTCTCCGGAGCGGCAACGGAACCGGAAATCATCGACCTGATCGCCGTGCTGCAGAAGATGGGCGCCATCATCAGCGTCCAGACCGACCGCACCATCCGCATCGAAGGCGTCCGCGACCTCGGCGGCTACAACCACCGGGCCCTCTCGGACCGCAACGAATCGGCGTCGTGGGCATCTGCGGCGCTGGTGACCAAGGGTGACATCTTCGTTGAGGGCGCCTCCCAGCGAGACATGATGACGTTCCTGAACACCTACCGCAAGGTCGGCGGCGGCATGGACATCGGCGAGGACGGCATCCGCTTCTACCACAAGGGCGGAAAACTCAACCCCCTGGTCCTGGAGACGGACGTGCACCCCGGTTTTATGACCGACTGGCAGCAGCCGCTGGTGGTGGCGCTGACCCAGGCTGAAGGAGTCTCGATCGTCCACGAGACCGTGTACGAAAACCGCTTCGGCTTCACCGACGCACTGATCCGGATGGGCGCCAGCATCCAGGTGCACCGTGAGTGCCTGGGCAGCGTGCCCTGCCGGTTCGGCCAGCGGAACTTCCTGCATTCGGCAGTCATCTCCGGGCCCACCCAGCTCAAGGGAACCGACATCGACGTGCCGGACCTTCGCGGCGGCTTCAGCCACCTGATCGCGGCCCTCGCCGCTACGGGAACATCCCGGGTGACCGGCATCGACATCATCAACCGGGGCTACGAGCGCTTCACCGAAAAGCTTGCCGGGCTGGGCGCCGACTTCGACATCACCCCCACAAAGTAGCGGAACCGACGTGAAAGAGTCTGCTAAAAGCAGGGCCACCTTTATGTTCATTGCCGGCATTGTCCGGCCCTTGATGAACGCCATGATGAGCAAGGAGTGGGAGGGGACGGAGAAGCTTCCCGCCGGCGGGTTCATCGCGGCCCCCAACCACTGCACCGAAATTGATCCGCTGGTAGTGGGCCACATGCTGTACAACCAGAAGCGCGCCCCGCACTTCCTTGCCAAAGCGGGCCTCTTCAAGGTTCCCGCCTTTGGTTGGCTGCTGCATGCCACCAAGCAGGTCCCCGTGGAGCGCTCGACGGCGGGAGCGAACCGCTCGCTGCAGGTCGCACAGGAGATTGTCGCCGAGGGCGGGGCCATCATCATCTATCCGGAGGGCACCCTCACGCGTGACCCGGACCTGTGGCCGATGAAGGGCCATACCGGCGCGGCGCGGCTGGCCCTTGAGGGCGGCATTCCCGTGGTTCCGATCGCACACTGGGGCGCGCATGACGTGTTTCCGCGGTACGGCAAGAGGTTCCACCTCTTCCCGCGCAAGAGGTCCCGTGTTGTAGTGGGCGATCCTGTGGACCTCAGCGCCTTCTCCGGCCGTCCCCTGGACAAGGCCACGCTGGCCGGAGCAACCGACGCCATCATGGACGCCATCACCGGCCTCCTCGCGGAGCTCAGGGGAGAGCAGCCCCCGGCGGTGCGCTGGGATCCGGCAAAGCAGCAGCAGTCCAAGCACGGGCGTTTCGTGGAGCGCGGCCAGGGCCAGACCGGGGAACGGACGCCCGGTGATTCCTGAGGGGACACAGGGCGGGTCGGCCCGCTCTGTTGCCGTGCTTGGGGCCGGCTCCTGGGGAACCACGTTTGCGAAGATCCTGGCCGATGCCGCCACCGCCGCCGGTGAGCCCCGCGCCATCCGGTTGTGGGGCCGGCGCACCGAAGTGGTGGAGGAAATCAACACCTTCCACCGCAACAGCCAATACCTGAAGGACATTGCCCTCCCGGAGAGCATTACCGCTTCCACTGACGTCCCTGAGGTGCTGGCCGGCGCCGATCTGGTGATACTGGCTGTGCCGGCCCAGTCCCTCCGGCCGCAATTGCGCGGATGGAAGGACATGATCGCCCCCGGTGCCATGGTGGTTTCACTGATGAAGGGGCTGGAACTGGGCACCGATGCCCGGATGAGCGAGGTCATCAGTGAGGAACTCGGCGTTCCAACGGAACGCATCGCCGTCGTTTCCGGTCCCAACCTGGCCATGGAGATCGCCCGCGAGGAACCTACCGCATCCGTGGTGGCCTGCACTGATTCCGCTGCCGCCGGCTGGATAGCCCGCAGCTGCACGGCACCATACTTCCGGCCGTACACCACCGCGGACATCGTGGGTGTGGAAATCGGCGGCATCGTTAAGAACGTCATCGCGCTGGCAGTAGGTATTTGCGAGGGCCGGCAAATGGGGGACAACACCAAGGCTTCTGTTATTACCCGCGGCCTCGCCGAAACATCCCGCCTGGCGTTGGCGCTGGGCGGGGACGCGAAAACCATGGCGGGCCTGGCTGGCCTGGGTGACCTGGTGGCCACATGCTCTTCTCCGCTGTCGAGGAACCATACCGCCGGGCGGCTGCTGGGCCAGGGCCTTACGCTGGAGGAAGTAGGCCAGAAGATGACCCAGACCGCCGAAGGCATTAAATCCGGCCAGGCCGTCCACGAACTCGCGGCAAAGCTCGGCGTCGAGATGCCCATCACGGCCGCCGTCGTCGCTGTGCTGGCAGGCAAGCTGTCCGTTGACCAACTGGGGCCTGTCCTGCTGGCCCGGGAACTGAAACCTGAAGGCGATTACTGACCATGTCCCACCACAATCTCACCGCATCAGAACCGGCCCGCGG
This sequence comes from Pseudarthrobacter sp. B4EP4b, assembly GCF_006680095.1. Lineage (NCBI taxonomy): Bacteria > Bacillati > Actinomycetota > Actinomycetes > Micrococcales > Micrococcaceae > Pseudarthrobacter > Pseudarthrobacter sp. B4EP4b. The sequence continues at coordinate 46,621 of NZ_VHIJ01000010.1, forward strand.
GGCAAAGCCCCGGGTGGCGGTATTGTTCGGCGGACGGTCCAGCGAGCATGCCGTGAGCTGCGTTACCGCCGCCGGTGTCCTTGGTGCCATTAACAGGGACAAGTACGAGGTGATCCCGATCGGAATCGCCAAGACGGGGCAGTGGGTCCTTGCCGCCGAGGACACCGCCCAGTGGTCCCTCTCCGCGTCCTCGCTGCCTGAGGTGGTCCCGTCGCAGAAGACGGTGACGCTGGCCGAGATCGGCGGCGAACACCAGCTGATCGTGGCTTCCCCGAACGAGGTTCCGCAGGAGCTCGGCACCGTGGATGTGGTATTCCCGCTGCTGCACGGCCCGTTCGGCGAGGACGGTACCATCCAGGGGCTCCTGGAACTCTCGGACACGAGGTACGTCGGAGCCGGCGTCCTGGCTTCCGCTGTGGGGATGGACAAGCACTACATGAAGGTGGTCTTTGAAGCGGCCGGCCTTCAGGTGGGCCCCTACATTGCCGTGACCGACAGGCAGTGGCGCAAGGACGCGGAGTCCGTGCGGAAGCAGGTGGACCGGCTCGGGTTCCCCGTCTTCGTCAAGCCCGCCAGGGCCGGATCCTCGATGGGTATTTCCAAGGTGGACTCGCTGGATGAGCTGGACGCTGCCATTGAGGAAGCACGGCGGCACGACCTTAAACTCGTCATTGAGGCGGGAATTGTGGGCCGCGAGATTGAATGCGCAGTGCTCGAAGGCAGGGGGACCGATGCCCCCCGCACCTCCATGCCCGGCGAGATCTCCGTGGCAGGCGGCACGCACGAGTTCTACGACTTCAACGCGAAGTACGTCGAAGACGACGCCGCAGCGCTCAGCTGCCCCGCGGACCTGCCCGAGGAAGCCATTACCAGGGTGCGTGAACTCTCGGCGGCTGCCTTTGATGCCGTGGGTGCAGAGGGATTGAGCCGGGTGGACTTCTTCTACACACCGGACGGCCAGCTGATCATCAACGAGATCAACACCATGCCGGGCTTCACCCCCAAGAGCATGTACCCGCAGATGTGGGCCGCCTCCGGCCTGGGCTACGCCGACCTGATCGACGAACTCATCCACCTGGCACTGAACCGCAAAACCGGACTCCGCTGACCCCGTTCCGGTGGTTGAGCTGACCGCTCCCGGTGGTTGAGCTTGTCGAAACCTACTGGCTTTGCGGGAGGTCCTGCAGTTCCTCCTGGCCCACGCAGTTGCGGCTCGCCGGCACTTCTGCGGCGGCAACCGCCAGGTCTGCAAGCACCGTGGCGGAACTGATCTTGTCCGGGTCCATCAGGATCTCCGTGGCGGGCTCCCGGCCGTAAGTGGTGAGCGTCCATACCGGGTCGCCTTCCTTGATGACCCAGTCGATCCCGTTGACGGTAACGCACCGGTCGGTGGTGGGTCCCGGCACATTGACGCCGCAACGCAGGACCACCAGTGAGGGATCGCCCCAGGCGGCAGTTGCCTGGCTGTTTGTCTTACGGAGGGCTGAGTCCCCGATGGCCTCGGGGAGAGCCACCATCATGGGGGCGCAGGCCGGGTTCGCCGCATCCTTGGCGGCCGGCACGTCCACCACTGGGGAACACGCAGCCAGCGGAAGGGCGGCTAAAGCCCCGATCAGCGCCATCCTGGCACGGCGGGCGGTCAGGGAGGCGAGGGGGTGGTGCATGCTCCAAGCCTATCGCCGCAGCCGGGCCGGCCAGGACACCAGGAGGTGCGGCCAGCCAATGTCCGTGGCCCGCTGTAGCGTAGTGGCGTGCCAGAAAACCGTTTGACCGTCCACCCGCAGCCCCCAGCCGTTGCTGCCCTCTCCGAAGCCGAATTGCTGGCCCGGATCTTCCCCCGTCTTTCCATGTCCGGGTCCTACTCAGAGGCCACGCTGCTGGGTCCGGGGGATGACGCTGCCGTGGTGGCGGCACCGGACGGCAGGACGCTTATCAGCATCGACACGCAGGTCCAGGACCAGGATTTCCGCCTGGAATGGCCAAATGGTTACCGGACCACCGGGTTCGACGTCGGCTGGAAGGCCGCGGCGCAGAACCTCAGCGACATCAATGCCATGGGGGCCACCGCCACGTCGCTCGTCGTGAGCCTCACACTCCCGCCCGAGACGCCGGTGAGCTGGGTGGAGGACCTTGCGGATGGGCTTACTGCCGGCATCAAGGACCTCGGAGCCACCAGATGCTCGGTGGCGGGCGGCGACCTCGGCCGGGGCCGGGAAATTTCGGTCACCGTCGCCGTCCTCGGTACCCTCGACGGCGGTCCAGCAGTGCTCCGGTCCGGGGCGCAGCCGGGGGATGTCCTCGCGCTTGCCGGTACGGCCGGGCATGCTGCTGCGGGCCTGGCCCTCCTGGAGTCGGCCGAGAACGTTGATGCCCTCGGGGAACGTGAGCGTGCCTTCCTCGACCTGCAGTGCAGGCCGCGGCCGCCGCTGGAAGCAGGCCCTGCAGCGCGGACGGCCGGTGCCACGGCGATGCTGGATGTTTCGGACGGACTGCTGCGGGACGGACTGCGGCTGGCTACGGCCAGCAGCGCCGCAATCGACCTGGATCCGGCGCAACTGCACGTGCTGGGGGAGGTGCTGCGGCCTGCCTCGGAGCTGCTGGGCACGGAACCGGCAGCCTGGGTGCTCAACGGCGGGGAGGACCACGGCCTGCTCGCCACATTCCCTGCTGATGTTCAGCTGCCACCCGGATTCACTGCGATAGGCTCAGTACAAGCATTGGGAAGCAATGAAAGCCCGAGCGTCAAAATTGCGGGCCGGCCCGCGGACGCCGGGGGATGGGATCACTTTGCACACTAAGGTTGCCGCCAACGCGCAAGCGATGAAGAGGTGGTTGGGCAAGGCTGAAACCGTCATTGGCAACCATAGCGACCGCCTCAACGCCATCAATATCTTCCCGGTAGCGGACGGCGACACGGGCACCAACCTGTACTTGACCGTGCGCGCGGCTGCCCGGTCCGCGGCCGCCGCGGAGGACCAGCCTGCGCAGCTGGACGTCGGCGTCGTACTGGCTGCTGCCGGCCAGGCTGCGATGGAGGAAGCCCGCGGAAACTCAGGGACCCTTTTGTCGGTGTTCCTGTGCGCCGCGGCGGAACCGCTCGCGGGCCACACCCGGCTGACGTCCACCCTGCTGGCCGCCGCACTGAACCGGGCCCAGATCAGGGCATGGTCCGCCCTCAGCGACCCGGTTCCCGGAACCATGCTTTCCGTGATGGAGGCTGCGGCACGGGCAGCGGCCGCGGTGGACGCCGGGCAGAACGGGGACGACAGCAACCACGCCCTGGGCCTGGCACTGGACGCCGCCGTTGAAGGTGCCTTGGCCGCAGTGATCCGCACGGAGGACCAGCTGGACGCGCTGACCTCGGCCCGGGTGGTGGACGCGGGTGGAGTGGGCATGCTCCTGATCCTGGACTGCCTCCGTTCCGCCGTCCTGGGTGAGGAGCTCCAGAGCGAACTGCTGGACGGGCTCCACGGCTATGACGTCTCCGATCCCCATATCCATGCGGCCCTGCCGGACGATGACGGCGTCGAAGTCATGTGCACCATCAATCTTTCACCGCTTCATGCGGCCACGCTCCGCCAGCAGCTCGACGAAATCGGTGAATCCGTGATCATGAGCCAGGTGGGGGGCAACGAAGACGCCGATGGGAACTACCGCTGGCGGGTCCATGTGCACGTTCCGGATCCCGAGCCTGCTGTCAGTATCATCCGTGCCCTGGGAGAACCGTCCCACATCAGCATCAGCGAACTCGCCCTGCCGCGGGAACCCCACACAGACGCAGTGAACTCCAGTGGGCATGACCGCTGAACTCGACCTTGTGCTGGAACGGCGGATCGGCAAGCGGTCCGCATCGGTCATCGAAAAGCACCTGGGCATCACCACGGTTGACGGGCTGCTGAACTACTTCCCGCGCCGCTACATGAACCGCGGTGAGCTCACGCCCATCAGCGAACTCCCCCTCGACGAGGAGGTCACCCTCATCGCCCGGGTGCTCTCCAGCAGCACCCGGAACATGCAGGCCCGCCGCGGGACCATCACCGACGTCATAGTGTCCGACGACGACGGGCGGCAAGGGCTGCGGCTGGTCGGCGGAACGGACTACCGGGGGAAAGTCCCCGGCACCCTCAAAATCACCTTCTTCAACGGTTTCAAAGCAAAAACAGATCTACTGCAGGGGCGCCGGGCCCTGTTCTCCGGAAAGGTCACCAAATTCAAGGGACAACTGGGCCTGACCAACCCGGACTTCCAGCTGCTGGATGACGATCCCTTCAGCGAGGGCAGCCAGGACCCGGAAAAACTCGCCGCCATGCCCATCCCGGTCTACCCGGCCACTGCCAAACTGCCCAGCTGGAAGATCCAGAAGGCCATCCACACCCTGCTGGAAACGCTGGATCTGGACGCGTTGCCCGATCCCGTTCCGCCCGCCGTCGCCCGGCGTGAAAAATTCCTGCCGGTGGCCGAGGCCTACCGCCTCATCCACGCGCCCGAAACCGCTGAGGACTGGCGCCGGGCGCGGGACCGGCTCCGCTACCACGAAGCACTGGTGCTGCAGTCCGCTCTGGCCCGCCGCCGGGCGCAGCTGGCCGCGGAGGAAGCCACAGCACGGCGCCAGGTTCCCGGCGGGCTGCTGGCAGCCTTCGATGCTGACCTGCCGTTCACCCTCACCGCGGGGCAGGCCGCCGTCGGTGAAACCTTGGCCTCGGAACTTGCCCGCGACTCACCGATGAACCGGCTGCTGCAGGGTGAAGTGGGCTCCGGCAAAACCATCGTGGCGCTGCGGGCCATGCTGCAGGTGGTGGACGCCGGGGGACAGGCCGCGCTGCTGGCACCCACTGAAGTACTCGCCGCCCAGCACTATGATTCGATCCGCCGTTCCCTGGGGCCGCTGTCCAGGGACGGCCTGCTGGGCGGCCTCGGCGATACCTCGGTCCAGGTCACGCTGCTCACGGGTTCCATGCCCACGGCAGCCCGCAAGCAGGCCCTGCTTGATGCCGCCTCCGGGACAGCGGGAATCATCATCGGCACCCACGCCCTGCTTAGCGGCAACGTGACGTTCTTCGATCTTGGCCTGATCGTGGTGGATGAGCAGCACCGCTTTGGTGTGGAGCAACGGGATGCCCTCCGGGCCAAGGCACGGAAGCCGCCGCACCTGCTGGTCATGACCGCCACGCCCATCCCGCGAACCGTTGCCATGACCGTGTTCGGTGACCTTGAAACGTCGGTGCTGGACGAACTGCCCGCAGGCCGGGCCCCGATCAGCACCCATCTGGTGGGCCTGGCCGAAAACCCTGCGTGGGCCGGCCGCATTTGGGCCCGTTCCCGGGAGGAAATCGACAACGGGCACCAGGTGTATGTGGTCTGTCCCAAGATCGGCGCGGACGACGACGGCGACTTCAGTCCGGAGGAAGCGGACCTGGCTGATGGCCCCGAGGGGGAAAACGGGCGGGAACTCGCATCGGTGACTGCCGTCGTCGAACATCTCCAGGCCGAGCCGGCACTCACCGGTGTTCCCCTTGCTCCACTGCACGGGCGCCAGCTGCCCGACGTGAAAGCCGCCGCCATGGCCGGCTTCGTGGACAACCAGGTCAAACTGCTTGTCTCCACCACCGTCATTGAGGTGGGCGTTGACGTTCCCAACGCCACCCTGATGGTCATCCTCGACGCCGACCGGTTCGGCATCTCCCAGCTCCACCAGCTGCGTGGCCGGGTAGGGAGGGGCGGGCTGCCCGGAACGTGCCTGCTGGTCACGGCGCTGGAGCCCGGCCACCCCAGCCGGAAGAGGCTGGAGGCGGTGGCCGCCACCACGGACGGGTTCGCCCTTTCCCAGGAGGACCTCAAGCTGCGCCGCGAGGGCGACATCCTCGGTGCCTCCCAGTCCGGCGGCCGCTCCACCCTTAGGCTGCTGCGTGTCCTTGAGCATGAAGCTGTCATCAGCCGGGCGAGGGACGATGCCCAGCAGATCGTGTCACAGGACCCGATGCTGGCTGGACACCACGAACTGGCTGAAGCAATCGACAAGTACCTCAACCCCGAAAAGGAGGCGTTCCTTGAACGCGGTTAGCACGGTGGGATCCGAAATGCGCGCCGGCGGAAGCCGAGGCGCCCAGTGAGCCGGATCATTTCCGGGGCAGCCGGCGGCACACCGCTGCAGGCTGTCCCTGGCTCCCTGACCAGGCCCACCACGGACCGGGTCAAAGAAGCACTCTTCTCGCGGCTCGAGGCCTTTGACGTCATCAGTGGCGCCAGGGTGCTGGACCTCTACGCCGGCTCGGGATCCCTGGGCGTGGAGAGCGGCAGCAGGGGAGCCCAAACCGTGGACCTGGTGGAGTCCGACGCGAAGGCGAGTGCTGTATGCCAGCGCAACGCCGATCTCATTAACGGGGTCCTGGGCCGAAAAGCCGTGACGGTCCACCGGTCAAAGGTGGAGCCCTTCCTGGAGCGTGCCGCGGCATCGGCGGCCTGGGACCTGGTGTTCCTGGACCCGCCCTATCCGCTGGAGGAGGTGGCTTTGTCCGCAGTCCTCGAAAAACTGGCCGGCCACCTGGCGCCGGCGGCCGTGGTGGTGGTGGAGAGGTCGTCCCGCTCGCCCGAGCCGGGGTGGCCCGGCGGGCTGGCGCGGTTCGCGGAGAAGAAGTACGGCGAAACCAGGCTGTGGTTCGCTGAGCCCTTTGTCCCTGACGCCGTCGATGCCGACGTGCTCGACGACGAAGGCGTGGATGCGGACGGGACCGGCTCCGGTTCCGTTGAGGCGGACGGCAGCGGCCGGTAGGAAACCGTTCCGGCAGGCCTGATCAGACCGCGAGGGCGTCCAGGTCCACACCGGCCAGGACCTTGGCCGGATGCGGCCCCCGGGCGGTCAGTTCCTCGGACCAGCCCGCGGGCCAGGATGTTTGGGTGCCGGCCAGGATGATGTTCCCCGGGTAGCGGCCCTCGAACATGCCCGCTTCAGCAACAGCGGCGACGTCACCCATTGCACGCCGCATCGCCGCCGCCTGGCTGCGGACCAGGGTGAGGCCGGGTTCGTCCCCCACGTTAACGATCAGGAGGCCCTCCGGCGCCAGCCGCTCCCTCAGCTCGCTGTAAAACTCCGTGCAGGCAAGGTGGGCGGGGGCCTCCGGGCCGGAAAAGATGTCAAGGATAACGACGTCGAAGCGGAGTCCGGGATCAAGCTCCGCGAGTGCGTCCCTGGCGTCTCCGATGATGGCGTGCAGGTCTGTCCCCTCAGGGAGTGGCAGTTGCCGGAGGACGAAATCGAGAAGTTCCCGTTCCAGCTCCACCGTGTACTGAATGGATCCTGGCCGGGTCGCCTGGATGTAGCGGGCCAGGGTCAGGGCGCCTGCCCCCAGGTGCAGCGCCGTGACCGGCGTTCCTGCGGGGGCCGCCAGGTCCACCAGATGCCCGATCCGCCTGAGGTATTCGTAGAAGATGTGGTCGGGCCGTGCCAGGTCCACGTGGGACTGTTCCGCGCCGCCGATACTGAGCACGTAGCCGCCCACTGTGAAAGCGTCCGGCTCGATTGATGCGTGCTGTCCGCTGGTGCGAAGGAACCGGGCCGCACTCCGCCCGCTGCCCGCCTGCATCAGACCAGCCCGCCAAGGGTTGCCAGCCTGGCCGCGGCCTCCTCAAGGACCTCCGTCTTTTTGCAGAACGCGAAGCGAAGCAGGCTGCGTGTCCGGTCTGCCCCTTCCGGGTGGCAGAAAACGGGGACGGGGATGGCTGCAACGCCCACCAGTCCGGGCAGCCTGCGGGCCAGGTCCACGGAGTCGTGGATTCCCAGCGGCGCCGTGTCGACGTTGACGAAGTACGTACCCTGCGGGGAGTAGACATCGAAGCCTGCCGCCCTCAGCCCTTCGCTCAGGATGTCCCGCTTGCGCTGCAGCGTGGCGGCAACGTCATCGTAGAAGGCGTCCGGCAGGCCCAGCCCGGTGGCAATGGCCGCCTGGAACGGGGTGCCGGAACTGTAGGTGAGGAACTGCTTGACCGTCCGGACAGCGGAGACGAGTTCCTCGGGGCCTGTTACCCAGCCGATCTTCCAGCCCGTCAGCGAAAACGTCTTGCCCGCCGAGGAGATGGTGATGGTACGGTCACCGGCTCCGGGCAGGGAAGCCACCGGCACGTGGCGGGCGCCAAACGTGAGGTGTTCGTACACTTCATCGGTGATGATCAGGCAGTCATGCTTCCGGGCCAGGTCAACGACGCGCTGCAGGATGCTCCGGGGAAATACCGCACCCGTGGGGTTGTGCGGGTTGTTCAGCAGCACCGCCCTGGTCCGCCCGCTGAAGGCCGCTTCCAGGGCGGCCAGGTCCGGCATGAAGTCCGGGGCCAGCAGCGGAGCCGTGACGTGGGTGGCGCCGGAGAGCCCGATCACCGCTCCGTAGGAATCGTAGAACGGCTCGAAGGTCAGGACCTCGTCCCCGGGGCCGGTAAAAGCCAGCAGGGCGGCAGCGATGCCTTCCGTGGCGCCGGTGGTGATGATCACTTCGGTCTGCGGGTCAGGGGTGAGGCCATAGAACCTTTCCTGGTGCACAGCCACCGCTTCGCGCAGTTCCAGGATGCCCTTGCCGGGCGCGTACTGGTTCACCCCGGCGGCGATGGCGGCGCGGGCAGCTTCCCTGATCTCCATCGGCCCGTCCTCATCCGGGAAGCCCTGGCCCAGGTTGATTGCACCGGTCTGCGCCGCGAGGGTGGTCATCTCTTCGAAGATGGTCACGCCTAGCCCGCCATCGGCTCCGAGGAGGTTGGCTCCGAGCGCGGTCCGCTGCCAGGGGGCAGGGGCCATGGGGGTGGAAACTTCCCGTGGTGGATGCATCCAGTCATGGTATCCCGGCCTTTCCATGGGGTAGGTTCGGAGCATGAGACGCGCTGTCTGCCCCGGATCCTTCGACCCCATCCACAACGGCCATCTCGAGGTTATTGCCCGGGCGGCCAGCCTGTTTGATGAAGTCATCGTGGCGGTCTCCACCAACCCGGCCAAGAAGTACAGGTTCACGCTGGCGGAACGGCTGGAGATGGCCCGCGAAACCCTGGCGTCGCTCAAGGGCATCGTGGTGGAACCCGTAGGCGAAGGGCTGCTCGCAGAATATTGCCGGCAGCGGGGTGTGTCTGCCATCGTCAAGGGCCTGAGATCGTCCTCCGACTTTGACTACGAGCTGCCCATGGCCACAATGAACCGGCAGCTGAGCGGAGTGGAAACGGTCTTCCTGCCCGCCGAGGCGCACTACATCCACCTGTCCTCCACCTTGATCAAGGAAGTCGCGGGCCTGGGCGGCAGCGTCTCCGATTACGTTCCCAGATCAGTGCACCGGAGGATGCTTGCGGGCGGGTCGGCGGACGATCAGCAGCCAAGAGGGTAGGCTTGTCAGGTACTTCGGCGGTCCCCGCTGGCTGGTTTGAGTCCCCGCGGCTCTTCAGGCTAAGATGGTACGTCGGTCATATGTTCAACAGGAGTTCTCATTAAAAGAGATGCTGGTTCGCCCCTGGCGTTCGACGTCAAGGACCTCGGACGCAGTCCGGGAAGCATGCGGACACTGAAGGAACATGTACCCGCACCGGGTGATCTTGGTGTGGCGCTCATTGGTGTTCAGGAAGGCTCGGATATCGAGCTGGATCTGAGGCTTGAGGCCGTACACGAAGGAATTCTGGTATCCGGAACCGCACTCGCCGAAGTAACCGGTGAATGCGGCCGATGCCTGGATCCCCTTGCGTATGACCTTGAGGTCAATGTGCAAGAACTTTTCTTCTATGAGGGCATACAGCTTTCGGACGAAGAAGATGATGAAGAGCAACGTCGAGTCGAGCACGATGTAATCGATCTTGAACCGGTGTTGCGGGACGCGGTTGTCACCAATCTGCCGTTCCAGCCGGTGTGCCGGGAAGACTGCCAGGGCCTTTGCTCCGAATGTGGAGTTCGCCTGGAAGACGAGCCGGGGCACCACCACGAGGTCTTGGATCCTCGCTGGGCTGCCCTAGCTGATATGGCTAAGCCTGACCGGCAAAATTGATTTGTACGTGTTTGTCTAGAGAGAAATGAGTTAGCCGTGGCTGTTCCCAAGCGGAAAATGTCTCGCTCGAATACCCGCGCCCGCCGCTCGCAGTGGAAGGCGACCGCCCCCCACCTGGTGAAGACCGTGGAGAACGGCCAGGTTACCTACAGCCTGCCGCACCAGGCGAAGGTCGTCACCGATTCGGCCGGCACCGCGCTGTTCCTTGAGTACAAGGGCCGCAAGGTCGCGGACGTCTAATCGGCCCCTCAGGCTGACATGATGTCTTCAACTGAAGAGCTTTTGAAGCGTCTCGGTGTCTCAATTGACGCCGGGACGCTTCGTCTTGCGCTCACACACCGTTCCTACGCCTACGAAAACGGCGGCATCCCCACCAACGAGCGGCTCGAATTCCTGGGTGACTCCATCCTCGGGTTCTCCGTGACGGACGCCTTGTACCGGGACAATCCGGACCTGCCCGAAGGTGATCTGGCGAAGCGCCGTTCGGCCGTAGTCAGCACCCGTGCCCTTGCCGGCATCGGGCGCAGCCTGGGGATTGGCGACTACATCTACCTCGGGCAGGGCGAAAAGCTCACCGAGGGCAAAAACAAGGCGTCGATCCTTGCGGACACTATGGAGGCGCTGATCGGTGCCACCTACGTGTCCAACGACATCGAGACGGCCCGCCAGCTGGTGATGCGCCTGATCGGGCCCCTGCTCAAAGACGCTGCTGCCCTTGGTGCCGGGACCGACTGGAAAACGAGCATCCAGGAACTTGCGGCGAGCCGGCAGCTTGGAACCATCCACTATGCGGTGGAGGGCTCGGGCCCGGACCATGCGCGCGTTTTTACCGCAGTCCTTCACATCGGCGGCACGGCGTACGGCCGGGGAACGGGCCACTCCAAAAAGGAAGCGGAGCAGGAAGCTGCTGCTGACGCCTGGCGCGCCCTTTCCGGCACTGCGGCTTCAAGCGCTGCGGCTTCCGCCACCGGGGGCAAGTCCGCCGGCTCCATAGCCGCCAAGTAGCGCTGTGCCCGAACTTCCCGAAGTTGAGGTGGTCCGCCGCGGCCTGGTGAGCTGGGTCCGCGGCCGGACCATCGAATCCGTGGAAGTCCTGGACGAACGCTCCATCCGCCGCCACGCGCTCGGGACCGCGGATTTCGTCGGGAACCTCGAAGGGGCCACCGTCGCCGACGTCGTACGCCGGGGAAAATTCCTGTGGCTGCCATTGGTGGACGCCGCTGCCGGCCCCGCTGATGACGATGCTTCGGGGAAGGGGCGTCCCGCCGTCGCGCTGATGGCCCACCTGGGCATGAGCGGCCAACTCCTCATGCAGGACGCGGATGTCCCGGACGAGAAGCACCTCAAAGTACGGTTCCGGCTGAGCTCCAGCGACGGAATGCCCGGACAGTTGCGGTTCGTGGACCAGCGGATCTTCGGGGGCCTGTTCGTCACCGCACTGGTACCAACGGACGACGGCGGCCCCGGCGGACTCGCCGAATCGCCCCTTCCCCTGATAGCAGAGGAAGCGGCCCACATCGCCCGCGATCCGTTGGACCCTGCTTTCTCCTTTGACCTTTTCTTCCGCCGCCTCCGCAAACGCAAAACGGGATTGAAGCGGGCCCTGCTGGATCAGGGCCTCGTGTCGGGCATCGGCAATATTTATGCGGATGAAGCCCTGTGGCGTGCCCGCCTCCACTTCGCCCGGCCCACAGACACCCTCCGCAGGGCCGAAGCCGAGAGGGTGCTGGATTCCTCCCGTGACGTTATGCTCGATGCCCTGGCCGCCGGCGGGACGAGCTTCGACTCCCTCTATGTCAATGTCAATGGCGCCTCGGGATACTTCGACCGGTCCCTCAACGCCTACGGCCGAGAGGGCCAGCCGTGCCGGCGGTGTGCCGCTGCGGGAATCCACGCAGTCATCCGGCGCGACCAGTTCATGAACCGCTCCTCGCACACCTGTCCCGTGTGCCAGCCCCGTCCGCGCAACGGCCGCTGGTAGTCCGCGGCCGGCAGATTCTGCGGATTCTTCGGTTCCGCAATGTGGACCTGGCTGCGACACTTTGTCGATGAAGGCCAAGCGCCGCCCGGCCGCGCATGGCTTCCCTTGCCGGACAAAAGGAACGGGCAGCCCTTGTACATCTCAATGTCGGACCGCAAAGGCGGCCAGCAGGACTTGCAGGAAACAGGCGGCCACGCTGCGCTGACGGCCTTCAGGTTGTCGCCGGTGATCATCTGGCTGGGCATTGTGAGCATGGTGACGGACATTTCCTCGGAGTCTGTCGCGGCGGTCCTTCCGCTGTATGTCACAGGATTTCTCGGGCTGTCCACCATAGCCTTTGGTGTCATAGACGGCATCAACCAAGGTGCCAGTGCCATTGTCCGGATCGGGGCGGGATGGGTGTCGGACCGCACAGGCCACCCCAAACGCGTAGCAGTCGCAGGATACGGGCTGTCCATGGCGGCCAGGGTTGGCTTCCTCTTCGCCGGCGGTTTCTGGGCCATCGCCGGGATCGTCACCGGCGACAGGATCGGAAAGGGGATCCGGACGGCTCCCCGGGACGCCCTGATATCGGCATCCGCACAGCCCGAATACCTGGCCCGGTCCTTTGGGATCCACCGGATGCTGGACAACATCGGCGCGGCCGCCGGACCATTGATCGCCTTCCTCATCCTGATGCTGATACCCAACGGGTTCAGCACGGTTTTTGTGGTGTCCCTGGCCTTCGCCATCATCGGCGTGGCGGTTCTGGTGCTGGTGGTGCCGGACAAACTGAAGCTTTCGGCTCGGCCGAGCGAAGGGAGGCCCCGGCCCGCGTTCCGCTGGTCCCAGCTGAAGTGGCTGCGCCTGAAGGAGCAGGGCCTGGCCCGACTCGTGGCGGTCACGGGTCTGCTGGGCCTGCTCACCATCGGCGATGGGTTTGTCTATCTTCTCCTTCAGGACCGGGAGGCCTTTGCCGTCCAGTGGTTTCCGCTCCTTTACGTCGGAACGAATGTCGCATTCCTGGTCTTCGCAGTTCCGCTGGGCCGGTTGGCTGACCGGTGGGGGCGGGTCCACGTCTTCCTGGCCGGCCACGTGGCGCTCCTGGCATGTTACGTTCTGGCGGTACTTCCGCTGGGCGGAACTGCCGCCACCCTAGGCTGCCTGGTGCTGCTGGGACTGTTTTACGCCGCCACAGACGGCGTGCTCTCGGCCCTGGTGAGCCAACTTGCGCCACCGGAACGGCTCGGAACTGCCTTGGGAGCCGCGCAGACTGTGGTGGCACTAAGCAGGATGGCAGCTGCAGCCTGCTTCGGCCTCCTCTGGTACCTGCTGGGACCGGGTACGGCGGCGGCCTGTGTGGCAGGCCTGCTGGCACTGGCGGTGCCCGTTGCGGCGATTGTCCTTCGCCGGCCGGCCGGAAGGACGGCAACATCGTGAGCAGGACCCCCGTCGACACTGCCCCCAGCAGCCCCAACCCTGACACCGATGCCCAGCAGGGCCACGGCATCACCGGCCTTGAAGCACCCGGCAAGGCAAGCCGACGGCGGCTGGTGCTCCTGCTGGCAGTGGCCGCCCTGGTGCTCGCCGGTGCAGGAGCCTACGGACTCTCGGCGTTCCGGCAGGAGCAGGCCGGCCGGGACGCCGCATCAACGGTAAAGGTGGTTTTGGCCACGTCCTTGCCGGCGGAACCTTATGTGATGTTCCGCAACACTGCGCCCGGGCAGGGCTACGGGCAGGCCGCCACTGTCGCATTGGCCGATCCCGCCGGCGAGCGGGCACTGAGCGGTCAACCCTGCGACCGCGTCTACGCCTCAAAGGAACTCGTCAGCTGCCTCCAGACCGTCAACGACATTCCTACAAAATACGAGGCCGCAACCTACGATTCGTCGCTGAAGCGCCTCGATGCCTGGGCACTGGGCGGCATCCCCAGCAGGACGCGGCTGAGCGGTGACAGTTCCCTCATCGCCACCACGGTTTTTGTTGCCGGACATTCGTATGCTTCCGCGGGCTTCTCCACCGAGACCGTTATCCGTGGCAGGGACGGCGCCGTCCATGGCAACCTTGAAGATTTTTCGCTGATTTTAGACGGAACACGGATCAAGGCCTCGGACCGGAATATCTGGGGTGTCACCTTCGTGCCCGGTGACCCCGCAGCTTTCTATGCCACGGCGTCGTCGCAGGGCCACATCTGGCTGGTCCGGGGCGACCTTAGCGCCAGGACGCTGACGGTGATGGCGTCAGGGGTTGAATGCCCGTCGATTTCACCTGACGGAACCCGTATCGCTTTTAAGAAGAGCACCACCGGCACCCTGGTGGGGCACCGGAACATCGCCGTGCTGGACCTCGCTTCCGGGAGCGAAACCGTCCTGGGCGAGGAGCGAGACATTGACGACCAGCTGGAATGGCTGGACAACAACACCGTAGTTTATGGGGTGCCGCGGGACGACACAGGCCAGGACAGCGACGTGTGGGCAGTTTCCACCGAAGCCGGAGCGGCTCCCCGGCTGTTCATTGAACACGCATGGTCTCCGGCAGTGGTGCGCTGAGGGTCAGTCGCGTACCCGGAAGATCACCGGATACGGCAGGAAGGGCCGGTAAATCCGGGGCATTGCGCCGCAACGCAGTAGATTTGGTCCTGGGAAGAAGCACTCGCCCCATGCCATTCAGGAGATCCGAAAAGCCTTGCACCTCAAAAGCCTGACCGTCCGGGGGTTCAAGTCCTTTGCGTCCGCCACCACCTTCGAGTTCGAACCCGGCGTCACCGCCGTGGTGGGCCCGAACGGCTCCGGCAAGTCCAATGTGGTGGATGCCCTGGCCTGGGTCATGGGGGAGCAAGGGGCCAAGACCCTGCGCGGCGGGAAGATGGAAGATGTCATCTTCGCGGGAACCTCTGGCCGACCACCACTGGGGCGCGCCCACGTCTCGCTGACGATTGACAACACCGACGGCGCACTGCCCATCGAGTACAGCGAGGTGACCATCTCGCGGACGCTGTTCCGGGCTGGCGGCTCCGAGTACGCCATCAATGGCGCGAGCTGCCGCCTGCTCGATATCCAGGAGCTGCTGTCCGATTCCGGACTGGGCCGCGAGATGCACGTCATCGTGGGCCAGGGCCAGCTGGACAGGGTCCTGCACGCCACCCCGGAGGACCGCCGCGGTTTTATCGAGGAAGCCGCCGGCATCCTCAAACACCGGCGCCGCAAGGAACGGACCGTGCGCAAGCTCGAGGCCATGCAGGCCAACCTGCAGCGCCTGACCGACCTCACCGGAGAAATCAGGCGCCAGCTGACCCCGCTGGGCAAACAGGCCGAGGTTGCCCGCAGGGCCCAGCGCGTCCAGTTCGACGTCCGTGACGCCAGGGCAAGGCTTTTGGCGGATGACCTTGTCCAGTTGCAGCAGGCCCTCGAGCAGGACGTCGCCGACGAAGCCGCCCTGAAAACCCGGCGGGCCGCCGTCGAACAGGAACTTGAGGCCGGCCGCCGGCAGCAGGCCGCCCTGGAGCAGCTGGCCGCCGAGGCTACGCCGAAACTCAACGCCGCACGCGACAGCTGGTACCGGCTGACGGCCTCGCGTGAGCGGCTCCGCTCCGTCGGCTCGCTGGCCCAGGAACGCAGCCGCCTCCTGGGTTCCGCCGAGCCCGCCCCGGCCGGCCGGGATCCCGAACAGCTGGAGCGCCAGGCTGCCCGGGTCCGCGAAGAACTGGCAGAACTCGAACGCCACATCCTGGACAAGCGCAGCGCCCTGGAGACCGCCAGCGCCGCAAAGGCGGACGCCGAAGCCGCAGCGCTGGCCGAGGACAAGCGGCTGACCGCAGTGTTGCGGGCCGCGGCCGACCGGCGTGAAGGACTGGCGCGGCTGGCCGGGCAGGTTGCCGCTGCCCGGTCACGGGTGGAATCCGCGCAGGCTGAATTGGGCCGGCTCCGGGAATCGCAGTCCGCCGGGCTGGAGCGCCGCGCCCGCGCCCAATCCGAGTTCACCGCGCTGGAAAACCAGGTGGCAGGGGTCGAAGAGGGCGAGGAATCCCTTGATGCGGAGTACGAGGCCGCCAGCGAGGCCCTGGACGCGGTGTTGCAGGACATCTCGTCGCTGAGCGCCGCCGTCAGCGAGGGCATCCGGAAGCGTGATGCCCTCGCGGCGCGCCTCGACGCCCTGAGACTTGGCCTCACCAGGAAAGACGGCGCAGGGCACGTCCTGCAGGCAGGCCTGGACGGAGTGCTGGGGACCCTCGCCGCGGAGCTCACCGTGGAACCCGGCTTCGAATCTGCAATAGCCGCTGCGTTGGGGGAGGCCTCGGAGGCGGTGCTCGTCCGGGACGGGGAAACAGCGGCCGCAGTGGTGCAGGTCCTTAAGGATGACGACGCCGGCCGCGCGGCGCTCCTGCTGGCTTCCGCGGGTGCCGCCTCCGGAGCCGGGGACCGCCCGCCTTCCCTCCCCGAGGGAGCCGTCTGGGCTGCAAGTCTCATCACGGACGCCGGCGCCTTCGGTCCTGCGGTGGGGAGCCTGCTGGACGGCACCGCCGTCGTCGCCGATATCGAGGCGGCCGCCCACGTGGTGTCAGCCCATCCAGCGATCACCGCGGTCACCCGGGATGGGGATATTTTCACAGCGGTATCCGTCACGGGCGGATCAGCCAAAGCGCCGTCACTCCTGGAAGTCCAGGCGGCAGTGGACGACGCCGAAGGCCGGCTTTCAGCCGTCACAGCTGAGCTTGAGCGGACCAGGTTCGCCCTTGCCGGCGCCGAGGCCCAGCGGTCCGGGGCGCAGGAACGTGCCGACGCCGCCCTCGACCGCCTGCATGAATCGGATGCACGGCTCGCTGCCGTCGCCGAACGCCTGGGACACCTCAACTCCGTCCTCCGCAGCGCCGTGGGTGAAAGCGAGAGACTCGCGGCGTCGCTGGCGCGGGCCGAAGAAAATGTCGGAGCGGAGGAGGAAGCGCTCGCCGCCGTGGCCGCGAGGCTGGCATCTGCCCAGGAAGCACCATTGGAGCAGGAGCCTTCCACGGAACATCGTGATGCCCTGGCCGCGGCCGCCTCCGGCGCCCGCGCTGCCGAGGTGGAGGCCCGCCTCTCGCTGCGCAGTGCCGAGGAACAACTGGCGGCCACCAGAAACCGGGTCTCCTCCCTGGAGCGTGCGGCGGCTGCTGAGCGCCGCGCGCGGGAGGAAGCAGCCGAACGTGCCCGGCGCCGCCGCGCCCAGGCGAAACGTGCAGCGGCAGTCGGAGCCGCCGTCGAACTGGCCCTCCGGTACATGGATGTGTCCGTGGACCTCGCACGGCACGAACGCGACCTTGCGGAGGAGAACCGGGAACAGCGGGACCGTGAACTGCTGCACCTTCGGACAACGAACGATACCTTCGCCCGCGAACTCGCCGAGCTCACGGACAACGTGCACCGGGATGAGCTGGCCCGCGCACAGCAGCTGGCCCGGATCGAGGCCCTCGAAAGCCGGTCCATTGATGAGCTGGGAATTACCCCGGACGCCCTGGTGGCGGACTACGGGCCGAATGTGCCGGTTCCGGTTCCGGCCGAAGAAAGCGGCGACAAGTGGGCTGCCCTGCGCGCCCCGGTGGATGCCGGCGGAACAGAGATTGTCGAAGGAAAGCCCTACGTCCGCGAGGAGCAGGAGAAACGGCTCCGCAAGGCCGAACGTGATCTCGCCAGCCTGGGTCGCGTCAACCCCCTGGCGCTGGAGGAATTCGCCGCGCTCGAGGAGCGCCACCAGTTCCTCAGCACCCAGCTTGAAGACCTCAAAGCCAGCCGCAAGGACCTGCTGGACATCATCAAGGAAGTGGATGACCGCGTGCAGCGGGTCTTCACCGAAGCCTTCGAAGACACTCAGGCGCAGTTCATCCGGGTCTTTGCCAGGTTGTTCCCCGGCGGCGAGGGACGGCTGGTGCTCACCGACCCGGAGGACATGCTGACCACCGGCATCGAGGTGGAGGCCCGGCCTGCCGGCAAAAAGATCAAGCGACTCTCGCTCCTGTCCGGCGGTGAGCGCTCGCTGACCGCCGTCGCCCTGCTGGTGGCCATCTTCAAAGCCCGCCCGTCGCCGTTCTACGTGATGGATGAAGTGGAGGCTGCCCTTGACGACACCAACCTGGGCCGGCTCATCACCATCTTCGAGGAGCTCCGGGAATCGAGCCAGCTCATTGTCATCACCCACCAGAAGCGGACCATGGAAGTGGCCGATGCCCTGTACGGCGTGACCATGAGGGGCGACGGCGTCTCCACCGTGATCAGCCAGCGCCTTGGCGCCCAGGTGTAGGCAGGCCGTATGAGAAGCTAGGGGAGTGAATGACATCCTCCCCATAATTTTGTCCATTGTTGCTGCCTTGGCGGTTATTGGCGGGCTGATTCCGGTCCTGCTCAAGACGCGGAAAAACATCAACCAGTACCCGGGCACCCGCGACGCCAACGATCCCGTCATGCCGCGCGGCGGCAGCACAGCCGTCGATGACAGGCCGTCCACCACAACGGATGCCCAAGCCATCGGCCCGGTGGACGTGGAGGACCTCGACACCACCACGGTCCCGGACGATGCCGCGGGGCTGGAAGTCATCCCGGTCGAGACGCCGCTGCCCGTGGCCGGGCGGCTCATGCGCCTTCGCGAACGGCTGGTCCGCTCCAACAACATCATGGGCAAGGGACTCCTGGCGCTGCTGTCCAGCGACAAGATCGACGAAAGCGTCTGGGACGAAGTCGAGGAAACCCTCCTCCTTGCCGACCTTGGCACCGAACCCACCATGCAGCTGGTTGATGCCCTGCGTGAGCGCGTCAAGGTACTGGGCACCCGGACGCCCGAGCAAGTCAAGGTGCTGCTCCGCGAAGAACTCATCAAGCTCGTTGATCCCACCATGGACCGCACTCTCAACGTCCAGCGGCACGACGACAAGCCCGCCGTGATGATGGTGGTCGGCGTCAACGGCGTCGGCAAGACCACCACCGTGGGCAAGCTTGCCCGCGTGCTTGTGGCGGAGGACAAAGACGTGCTCCTGGGCGCCGCCGATACCTTCCGTGCCGCCGCCGCCGAACAGCTGGCAACCTGGGGCCAGCGGGTGGGTGTGCCAACCGTCAAATCGGATATCGACGGCGCCGACCCCGCCTCGGTCGCCTACGAAGCGGTCAAGGCCGGCATCGACCAGGAGGTTGACGTCGTCATGATCGACACCGCCGGCCGGCTCCAGAACAAGGTTGGCCTGATGGACGAGCTCGGCAAGGTCAAGCGGGTGGTCGAAAAGCTGGCCGAAGTCGATGAGGTCCTCCTGGTGCTCGACGCCACGACCGGCCAGAACGGACTGAACCAGGCACGGGTGTTCTCCGAGGTGGTCAATATCACGGGTATCGTCCTCACCAAGCTGGACGGTACAGCCAAGGGCGGCATCGTCGTCGCCATCCAAAGGAGCCTCGGCGTTCCGGTCAAGCTCATCGGTCTGGGCGAAGGCGCTGACGACCTTGCACCTTTCGAAGCCGAAGCGTTTGTGGACGCCCTCCTGAACTAGCTGGACTTGCCGCCAGACCCTCAGGCCTTGGCGGGCCTGAGGGTCTCCCTGGTTCCGAGCCACACGCAGGCCGCAACCACCATGACCCCGCCGGTGACACCGAAAGCCCAGCCATAGCCCAGCCGGTCCGCCAGCAGACCTGCCACGATGGGCCCAACGATCGCGCCGACGTCGGACACCATCTGGTACACGGCCAGCACCTTGCCGCCTGACCGCTCGTTGCCGATCACGTCCGCGACGGCCGCCTGCTGGGCCGGTCCGAACAGCCCGGAGCCGACGCCGGCCACCGTTGAGGCGGCCAGGAACCATCCGAGCTGGTCAGCGAAGCCGATGGCCGCTGTGGCGGCGCCCGCCACCAGCAACCCCGCGATCATCAGGGGCCTTCGCCCCATGCTGTCCGCCAGGCGTCCGGAAAATGTCAGGGCCGCGGCGTTGCCTGCTGCGAACACGGCCAGTGCCAGCCCCGCGGCCTCCGGCCCGGCGCCGAAGACGGCAGCGGCCAGCAGCGGAACGGTGGCCATCCGCACACCGAAGGTGCCCCACCCGTTTGCGAAGCTGGAGGTCAGCGCGGCCCGGTACGCCCCTGTTGCCAGCGCCTGGCCAAAGTTCATCTCGGGTGCGCGCTGCTGTGCGTCCGCGGATCCGCGGCGCTGGTGGCTCAGCTGTGTCTGCACCACCAGTGCGGCAACAATCAGTGCCGCGGCGTACGCCAGGAACGGGATCCGCAGGCCGAACCCGGCCAGCAGCCCGCCCACGATCGGGCCGCACACGTTGCCGACAAGGAAGGCCGACGCATAGGCCCCGGACACCCGGCCGCGGGCCTCCGGCGGTGCCAGCCGGATGACCAGGGCCATCGACGCCACCGTGAACATCACCGAGCCGGCGCCGCCGAGACCGCGGAAGAGCAGAAGCTGCCAGTAGTCCTGGGCGAAGGCGCAGGCGGCCGTGGACCCGGCCACGATCAGCAGCCCGGCCACATAGACGGGCCGTTCCCCGAGCTTGCCGATCAGGCTGCCGCCGGCGGGAGCAAAGACCAGCCGCATAAAAGCGAAGATCGCAACAATCACGGAAGCCTCGGTGTTGCCCACCCCGAATGTCCTGGCGAATTGCGGCAATACGGGCGCAACAAGCCCGAAGCCGAGCGCAATCAGGAACGCAGCGGCAAGCATCACCTTGATGTCCCGGGGCAGCGGGTCCCGCTGGGGCCGAAGGCGGGACAGAATCCTTGAAGTGGCGCCGCTTCCGCGGGGTGCTGCCGTCATGGTGGGCAATTCCTTGCAATGGGGTGGGCCGGGTGCCGGCGGGAATCGTGAAACACAACCGTAACAAGTGCGATATGCACCATTTACTTCCTAGAGGTTGTTGTAACAGGCCGGCAATCTAAATCCTCCGCGGTCGAAACACGCCGACGACACACTTTTTACAGGACGCAAAAAGGCGTTGGCAGGCGGAGGACTTCCGCAAGATTCGATGAGAGAGGACGTGCACCATGGAACTTACCGCAGGTCACGTTTGGATCATGGTGGCGGCAGCCCTTGTGCTGTTCATGACACCAGGTCTGGCATTTTTCTATGGCGGCATGACCCGTGCCAAGGCCGCACTGAACATGATGATGATGAGCTTCATCTCCATCGGCATGGTGGGCGTTGTCTGGGTTCTCTGGGGTGCATCCATGAGCTCGGGCGAAGGTTTCCTGCAGATTGTGGGCAACCCGTTCGCCACCTTCGGCCTCGAGGGGATCGACACCCCTGACGGACTGATCAAGGTCGGCTACGCGGCCACCTTCGCGATCATCACCGTGGCACTGATCAGCGGTGCCATCGCGGACCGTGCCAAGTTCGGCGCCTGGACCGTGTTCGTCCCCGTGTGGGTGACGCTCGTTTACTGCCCGCTGGCCTACATGGTGTGGGGCGGCGGACTGTTCGGTCCCGAGGGCGCAGTAGGCCAGGCACTCGGACCGGCCATCGACTTCGCCGGCGGCACCGTGGTCCACATCAACGCAGGCGTCGCGGCCCTGGTGCTGGTCCTCATCATCGGCAACCGCAAGGGCTTCGGGAAGGACCCGAACCACCGCCCGCACAACATTCCGTTCGTGATGCTGGGTGCGGCCATCCTCTGGTTCGGCTGGTTCGGCTTCAACGGCGGCGCCGCCACCACGGCTGAGCAGGGCGGCCTCATCTGGATCAACACGCTTGCAGCTCCGGCGGCAGCCATGCTCGGCTGGCTCGTCACCGAACGAATCCGCGACGGCCACCCCACCTCGCTGGGCGCAGCCTCCGGCGTTGTTGCCGGCCTCGTGGCCATCACCCCCGCCTGCGCCAACGTCAGCCCCGTCGGCGCCCTCGGCCTCGGCGTGGTAGCCGGTGTGGCCTCCGCCCTGGCCGTGGGACTCAAGTTCCGCTGGGGCTTCGATGACTCGCTGGACGTCGTCGGCGTCCACCTCGTCTCCGGCATCATCGGCACCGTGGCATTGGGCTTCATCGCACTGCCCACCGACGGCGTGGGCGGCGGCCTGTTCTACGGCGGCGGCATGACCCAGATGTGGGCACAGCTCGCAGCAGCCGGAATCGCCATTGCCTACTCCGCCATCCTGACGACCATCATCGCCCTGGCCATCCACAAGACCATGGGCTTCCGGGTCTCGCAGGAACAGGAAACGGTGGGTGTGGACCTCAGCCTGCACGCCGAGACCGCCTACGAGTTCGGTGTCAGCGGCCACGGCGGAAGCTTCCAGCCGCTGCACGACTTGATCACCGGCAAGAACCAGCAGGAAGGCGCGCAGGCTGCTGAAGCGGCTGCTGCGCCGAAGAAGGAATCAGCAACAGGCAAGGAAAGCGTGGGGGCATGAAACTGATCACCGCAATCGTCAGGCCGGAAAAGCTCGAAGCCATCCGGGAAGGACTGGAAGCCTACGGCGTACAGGGCCTGACGGTCAGCGCGGCCAGCGGCTACGGCCGGCAGCGCGGCTACACCGAGGTCTACCGCGGAGCCGAGTACAACGTGGACCTGCTGCCGAAGATCCGGGTGGAAGTCCTGGCCACGGATGAGCAGGCCGATGACATCCTGGACGTCATCATCGCCAGTTCGAACACCGGACGTGCCGGGGACGGCAAGGTGTGGACCATGGACGTCTTCGAAGCGGTCCGGGTGCGCACCGGGGAACGCGGAGTTGCCGCCATCTAGGCAGCTTCTCCTTCCGGCAGGCTAATCCAGCAGATTGAAAGAGCGGGCAGGGAACCGAAAGGTTCCCTGCCCGCTCTTCTGTTGCCCTCTAAGCCTGTACGGCTGCCGGCGCCGCCCGCGGCCTACTCTGCCAGCGGGGTACTGGACCAGTCCGCCGGACCGGCCGACCCGGCGTCGTACTCTTCCATGGGGACGCTGTCCTCCTGCCATGCCTTCAGCACGGGTTCAACGATCCGCCAGCATTCCTCTGCTGTATCGCCCCGCACAGAGAGCAGCGGGTCGCCGGTGAGCACACCCTCAAGGACCTCGCCGTAGGGCAGGAGCTCGGAGGCGCTCAGCTCCGCCTCCAGGGTGATCCGGGACAGGCTGAGGATTTCACCGGGTCCGTTCACATCGACGTCGAACTCGAGGGTGTCCGGCCCGAAGCCGATCCGCAGCTGGTTCGGCGAGTCCACCCCGGTAAAGCCCTTGGGCAAATGGGGGACGGGCCGGAACGTCACCACTGCCTCCTTGCGCTTCACACCCATCGCCTTGCCGGACCGCAGGATGAACGGGACGCCCTTCCAGCGCCAGTTATCGATCCGCACGTCTATCCGGGCGAGGGTTTCGGTCCCGCGGGAGGCGTCCACGCCCTCCTCCTTTGCGTAATCCGGCACGTCCTTGCCTCCCACAGTGCCTGCCGTGTAGCGCGCCCGGTGCGTGGACTCCGTGTACGGGGAGGGGACGCTGCCCGCGCGCAGGACCGTGGAAATGGAGTCGCGCAGGTCCCGTTCGCTGATGGTCGACGGCGGCTCCATGGCCATCAGGGCCATGATCTGCAGGAGATGGCTCTGGATCATGTCACGCAGTGCGCCTGCGCCGTCGTAGTAGCGGGCCCGGCCTTCCAGCGCGAGGTCTTCGTCGAAAATGATCTCCACTTTTTCCACGTGATGCCGGTTCCAGACCGGTTCCAGGAAGTTGTTGGCGAACCGCAGGCCCAGGATGTTCAGCACCGTGGCCTTGCCCAGGAAGTGGTCCACGCGGTGGATGTGGTCCTCCGGGACCAGGCGGCCCAGCGTCTGGTTGAGCGAACGTGCGGATTCTTCGCTGGAACCGAACGGCTTTTCCATCACCAGCCGGGTGCCTGCCGGAACCTGCTCCGGGCGGAGCGTCTCGCAGGCCAGTTGGCTGATCCGGGGCGGCAGCGCGAAATAAACGGCGGCAGGGCCCTCGAGGGTGGCGAGCAGCGAGGCCAGGGCGCCATCGGCAGTGACATCCAGTTGGTGGTACACGGTTTCCTTTTCCAGGTCCGCCAGCGCCTTCTGTCCCTCGGGGTCCGCGGACTCCGCCGACCCGGCGAACGACTGATGCACCCGGTCCCGCCATTGCTCCGGGGTCCAGGGATCGGAGCCTGCCCCGACCAGCCGCAACCCGGCCGCCCGGCCCTTTGCCACGAGGCGGCCCAGGCCTGGCAGGAGCAGCCGGCCGGTGAGGTCTCCGGAAGCGCCGAGGATGAGCAGGGTTTTTACAGTTGTTTGGCTCGTCATTTCGCCAGCATGCCACCTTGCGGGCCGGCTTGGTACCCTAGATAGTCGAGTCCCGATCATCCACAGCCTTAGATCATCCACTGAAAGAAGTGCACGGCACGTGTTCAATTCACTCTCTGACCGGTTGACAGCAACCTTCAAAAATCTCCGCGGCAAAGGCCGCCTCACTGAGGCCGATGTTGATGCCACAGTGCGGGAGATCCGCCGCGCCCTCCTGGACGCGGACGTTGCCGTTCCCGTAGTCCGTGAATTCACCAGCCGGGTGCGCGAACGCGCCCTGGGCGCCGAGGTTTCCGGCGCGCTGAATCCGAGCCAGCAGATCGTCAAGATCGTCAACGAGGAACTCGTGGAGATCCTGGGCGGCGAGACCCGCCGGATCCGCCTGGCCAAGAACGGCCCCACCATCATCATGCTGGCCGGCCTTCAGGGCGCCGGTAAGACCACCCTGGCCGGCAAGCTGTCCAAGTGGCTGAAGGCCCAAGGCCACAGCCCCATCCTCGTGGCCTGCGACCTGCAGCGCCCCAACGCCGTCACCCAGCTCCAGGTGGTGGGCCAGCGGGCCAAGGTGCCGGTCTTCGCGCCGCACCCGGGAGCCACCTCCTCCGAGCTGGAGCACCCTGCCGGTGATCCCGTGGAGGTTGCCCGCGCCGGTGTTGAGGAAGCCCGCCAGAAGCTGCACGACGTCGTGATCGTGGACACCGCCGGCCGCCTCGGCGTCGACGTTGACATGATGGAGCAGGCACGCCAGATCCGCCGCGCCATCGTGCCCAACGAAGTCCTGTTCGTTATCGACTCGATGATCGGCCAGGACGCCGTGAACACCGCGCTCGCCTTCGATGAGGGCGTCAACTTCACCGGCATCGTGTTGTCCAAGCTCGACGGCGACGCCCGCGGCGGTGCGGCCCTCTCGGTCGCGTCGGTCACCGGCAAGCCCGTGATGTTTGCGTCCACGGGCGAAGGCCTGGACGATTTCGAACTCTTCCACCCGGACCGGATGGCCTCGCGCATCCTGGACATGGGCGACGTCCTGACGCTCATCGAGCAGGCGGAGAAGTCCTGGGACAAGGACGAAGCCGCCAGGATGGCGAAGAAGTTCGCCGACCAGGAGGACTTCACCCTCGAGGACTTCCTGGCCCAGATGCAGCAGATCCGCAACATGGGCTCCATGAAGAAGATGCTCATGATGATGCCGGGCGCGCAGAACATCCGCCAGCAGCTCGAGCAGTTCGACGAGCGTGAAATTGACCGCGTGGAGGCCATCGTCCGGTCCATGACGCCGCACGAGCGCCTGGCCCCGAAGATCATCAACGGTTCACGCCGCGCCCGCATCGCCCGCGGTTCCGGCGTGCACGTGTCCGAGGTCAACGGCCTGCTGGAGCGTTTTGCACAGGCCCAGAAGATGATGAAGAAGATGGCCCAGGGCGGCATGCCGGGCATGCCCGGAATGCCGGGGCTTCCCGGTGCCGGCGGCGGCGCCCGGAAGAACGCGAAGAACGCGCCCAAGAAGAAGGCCAAATCCGGCAACCCGGCCAAGGCTGCCCAGGAGCGCAAGGACGCCGAGGCCCGGCGCGCCAACGCTGCCAAGGCCCTTCCCACCGGTGCCGCTTTCGGCCAGCAATCCGGCGACTTCGATCCCTCGCAGCTGAACCTGCCCAAGGGCTTCGACAAGTTCCTCGGCAAGTAGCCCGCCCGACTGACTGGCAGTTGACGCACTCAAATGCGCTTTTCAGTGCGTCAACTGCGAGTCACTTGGGATGGTTCCCGGGGGAAGTCAGTGCCGTGGAATAGGGTTGGGTCATGTTCAAGCAGAGGGTAGTGTTCGTGCACGGCGCCGGCAGCTTCGGCTCCGCGGCCTGGCCGCGCCAGCACGGGATGGCACTGTCCTACGACGCCTTGTTCCTCCGCCGCCACGGCTATGATCCGGTGGCCGAGCCCGTTGAATCTTCCTTCGAGGAGGATGCCAGGATCGTCCTGCGGTCGCTGGCCGACGACGGCCGGGGGGCCGCCGGCGGACATGTCGTGGCACATTCCCAGGGTGCTGTCGCCGCGATGATGGCCGCCGTCGAACGCCCTGATCTGGTCTTTTCCCTGACCCTGGTGGAACCGGCATGCCTGTCGCTCACCGCAGAACTCCCGGCCACCGCGGCGCACATCGGCCTGATGCAGCCCTTGTTCGATGCCCGTCACCAGATGAGCGACCAGGACTTCCAGCGCGAGTTCGTCCGTCGTGTCTACGCCACGGACCTGCAGCAGCCCGCCACGGCCGAGGAGAAGCGTTCCGCCAGGCGGCTGCGGCTGCAGGCCCCGGCCTGGGAAGCGCCGCTGCACATCGTCCCCGGCGTGCCCACCCTTGTCCTCACTGGGGGATGGGAACCGCTCTACGAGGAAATTGCCGGGTACCTGCGGGAGACCGGCGCCCTGCACCGCACTGCGGCGGGAGGGCACCGGCCCCACGACTCCGTGGAGGGAGACCGCATCCTGCGGTCCTTTATCCGGGATGTGAGCAGGATCCAGTCACCTAGGGCGTCCTGACGCCCTGGCTTCCGGCGGGAACGCTCAGTTCCGGAAGGTAAACCTTGCCGCCGGCCGCCAGGAACTCCTCGCTCTTTCCGCGCATCCCTGCCGCGGCATCAGCCAGTGCCGCCTGCGCCGCCGCTGAACCATACTCGTCCCGGATGTCCTGGCTGATCCGCATCGAGCAGAACTTGGGGCCGCACATGGAGCAGAAGTGCGCCGTCTTGGCCGGTTCCGCCGGCAACGTTTCGTCATGGAACGCCTCGGCCGTCACAGGGTCCAGGGACAACGCGAACTGGTCGCGCCAGCGGAACTCGAACCGTGCCTTGGACAGGGCGTCGTCGCGTTCGTGCGCGCCGGGGTGGCCCTTGGCGAGGTCCGCAGCGTGGGCAGCGATCTTGTAGGTGATCACTCCGGTTTTAACATCATCCTTGTTGGGCAGGCCCAGGTGTTCCTTCGGCGTGACGTAGCACAGCATGGCGGTGCCGTAGCGGGCGATCTCGGTGGCGCCGATGGCCGAGGTGATGTGGTCATAGCCGGGGGCCACGTCGGTGACCAGCGGCCCCAGTGTGTAGAACGGGGCACCCTTGCACAGTTCCTGCTGGCGCTCCACGTTTTCGCGCACCAGGTGGAACGGAATGTGGCCGGGGCCTTCCACCATCACCTGCACGTCGTATTCCCATGCCCGCTGCGTGAGCTCAGCCAGCGTGTCCAGTTCGGCGAACTGCGCCGCATCGTTGGCGTCCGCCGTGGCCCCGGGCCGCAGTCCGTCACCCAAGGAGAAGGCGACGTCGTACCGGGCGAAGATTTCGCAGAGTTCGTCAAAGTGTGTGTAGAGGAAGTTCTCCTGGTGATGCGCCAGGCACCAGCCGGCCATGATCGAACCGCCGCGGGACACGATGCCCGTTACGCGGTTGGCCGTCAGGGGCACGTACCGGAGCAGTACCCCGGCGTGGATGGTCATGTAGTCCACACCCTGCTCGCATTGTTCGATCACGGTGTCGCGGAAAATTTCCCAGGTCAGGGCATTGGCTTCGCCGTTGACCTTCTCGAGTGCCTGGTAGATGGGAACGGTTCCGATCGGCACGGGGGAGTTGCGGATGATCCATTCCCTGGTGGTGTGGATGTCGTCGCCGGTGGACAGGTCCATCACCGTGTCCGCGCCCCACTGGGTGGCCCACTGCAGTTTGTCCACTTCCTCGGCGATGGAACTGGTGACGGCCGAGTTGCCGATGTTCGCGTTGATCTTCACCAGGAATGCCTTGCCGATGATCATCGGCTCGGATTCGGGGTG
This sequence comes from Pseudarthrobacter sp. B4EP4b, assembly GCF_006680095.1. Classification (NCBI taxonomy): domain Bacteria; kingdom Bacillati; phylum Actinomycetota; class Actinomycetes; order Micrococcales; family Micrococcaceae; genus Pseudarthrobacter; species Pseudarthrobacter sp. B4EP4b. Next base: position 74,603 of record NZ_VHIJ01000010.1, read on the forward strand.
GTTGATGTTGTTGGGAATGATGGCCCGGCCGGCAGCAATTTCACTTCGGACCAGCTCGACGTCGCAGTTCTCCCGCAGGGCCACAAACCGCATCTCCGGGGTGACCACGCCCTGCCGGGCGTAGTGCATCTGGGTTACGGTCCTGCCGTCGACGGCGCGGCGGGGCACCGGCCGCGCGCCCTTCCACTCGGCGCTGGCCGCACCGCGGCGGACAGCCGAGCGTCCGTCGTCGAGCAGGTTCCGCCCGCGGCCGCCGTAAGCTTCCGTGTCCGCACGCGCTGCTATCCACTCAGCCCGGAATGGCGTGAGGCCGCGGACGGGATCACTGCCGGGCCCGGCGGTCCGGTAGACGCGGAACGGCCCGTTGGGCTGGCCGTTCGGTGAATCCGCCAGCTCGATTTCCGTGACCGGCACCCGTATCCCGGCCGCCGCATCTTCGACAAACGCCAGGGAATGGGACTTCAGCGACTGCGTGACGGGTGGCTGGTCCTGGCCTTCGGACAGGCCGCCGGACTGAATTTGGGCAGGGTTGAGCTGTGCATTTGGTGTACTCAAGGAATACTCACTTCCTTCGCCGGCATTACCCGGACAGGTTCAACGGTCGCAGGCTGCGTCAGCCCGATCTCAGCCCCTGCAAGGGCACCCGTGTGGTCACCAAGAAGCTACCACAGCTGTTTCGGAAGGGCCGTGTCACATCCGGTGGTGCTAGCCTGTCCGGGCGGGAAAGCGAGGCAGATCCATGGCAGAGATCATCCAGTTCAACGGCGCCGTCCTGACCGGGCCGGACACCGAGGCACGCGGGCTGTGGTCCGTGGACGGCAGGCTGACCTTCCGGCGGCCGGCGGCGGAACCGGACAGGATCCTTGATGGCTGGGTGCTGCCGGGATTCGTTGACGCCCACTGCCATATCGGCCTGGGAACCGGTGGCGCCGTTGACGAAGCGACGGCGGGAGAGCAGGCAAGGACCGACCTGAATGCGGGCACGCTGCTGGTCAGGGACGCAGGTTCCCCCGCAGACACCCGCTTCCTCCAGGGCAGCCGCAACGGGCCGCTGCTGATCCGCGCCGGCAGGCATGTCGCCCGGACCCGCAGGTACCTCCGCGGCTTCGCCGAGGAAGTCGAGCCCGACGGCCTGGTGGAAGCCGTCCGGAAGCAGGCCCGCGACGGCGACGGCTGGGTCAAGCTCGTAGGGGACTGGATCGACCGCGGCGCCGGCGACCTGGCGCCGTCGTTCCCTGCCGCCGTCGTCAAGGACGCCGTCCAGGCCGTGCACGACGAAGGTGCCAGGATCACCGCGCACTGCTTCGCCGAAGAAACACTGGACCAGATGCTGGACGCGGACATTGACTGCATCGAACACGCCACCGGACTGTTGCCGCGGCACCTTCCGCGGTTCGTGGAGCAGGGTGTTGCCATGGTGCCCACCCTCATCAACATCGCCACTTTCCCTGACATAGCCGCGCAGGCGGAGCCCAAGTTCCCGCGGTATGCGGCCCATATGCGTGCCCTGTGGGAACGGCGGGCGGAGCGGGTGCTGGAGGCCTTCGACGCCGGAGTGAAGATCTACGCCGGAACGGATGCCGGCAGCGTCATCCGCCACGGTCGGATCGGTGATGAAATCCTGGCCCTCCACCATGCAGGCCTGCCTGTGGCCGCCGCCCTTGACGCCGCCTGCTGGGGCGCCCGGAAGTGGCTGGGTGTTGACGCGCTCGAGGAAGGTGCCCGGGCCGACGTCGTACTCTGCCGGGAGGATCCGCGGCAGGTTCCGGAAACGGTGCAGGAGTTGGCCCATGTGGTGCTGGGCGGGCGCGTCGTCCGCTGAGACACGGATAACCTGAAAACTGCTTGGAATAAATTGAAGCTTCAAGTAATTTTAATAGTGACAGGCCCACCAACCCGACGGGCCCCAGCACCGGGAGTTTTCAATGACTGCAGAAGCCGCCACCCAGGATCTTCTTCCTGCCGACCTCACTATGGGCACCGTGATGCTCAAGGTGGGCGACATGAAGGTCATGACCGACTACTACCAGCGTGCACTGGGGCTTGAAGTTGTGGCCGAGCAGGACGGCGGGCTGTACCTTGGCCGGCTCCAGAAGCCGCTGGTCCACCTTGCCCCCGCTCCGGGATTGAACCTCCCCGGCAGGGGGGAGGCCGGCCTTTTCCACACGGCCCTGCTGTTTGAGAACCAGGCCGACCTCGCAGCCACCATCGCCACAGCGGCCCGGTTCGAGCCGCGCTCCTTCACGGGCAGCGCCGACCACCTCGTCAGCGAGGCTTTCTACTTCACCGATCCCGAAGGCAACGGCATTGAGCTCTACTGGGACCGCCCGCGGAGCAACTGGTCATGGAACGGTACCGACGTGGTGATGGACAGCCTCGCCCTGCCGCCACAGCGCTACCTGGAGCAGCACCTCACCGAAGAATCCCTGCAGCGCCAGCGCGGAACAGTGGCGGGAGTAGGTCACGTCCACCTCCAGGTTGGCGACGTCCAGTCGGCCCGGGACTTCTACGTGGGCACCCTTGGCTTCGAAAAGACCGCCGGCTGGCACGGACAGGCACTCTTTGTCTCCGCCGGCCGGTATCACCACCACATGGCGATGAACGTCTGGAACAGCCGCGGAGCGGGGCCCCGCAAGGACACTCTTGGCCTGGGTGAAGTGCTCATCGAAGTTCCCTCGGGGGACGACGTCGGGGCGCTGGCTGACCGGCTGAAGGTCGCCGGGGTGCCCGCGCACCATACCGGTGCGGAACTGCGGTTCGAGGATCCCTGGCGCAACAACATCCGGGTCGCAGTCCGCTGAGCCCGCCTGCTAACCCCGTTGGGATGCCGCCTGCCGGCGCGGGTGCGGGCGGCGGGGGCCGGGGCGGTGTACTAGGCTGATGCCGAACGGCCGGCGCGGCAGGTGCCGCTTGCTTGAGCGGCCGCACCGTCGACGGAACGAGGGCACTTCCCATGGGCTTCACCGAGATCTTTGTTGCTGACCACGCAGGCGCGCTGAAGCGCGCCGGAGTGCTGGACCAGGGCAGCGGCCAGCCGGCCGCGCACGCTGTGCGCATCCCCGAAATCAGCGACTTCGAAATTGAGCAGCTTGGTGATCTCGCCGGCACCGCCGTGCATGCAGGCGGGGCCGACTACGAGCTGACCATGGTGGACGTAGCCAGCGACTCGCTCCTTGCTGTACCTCCGGCCATGGTCCGTGCCCTCGCCGACCTTCTGACCTATGAGATCGAAGGGGAAGGCAACGTCCTGGATGACGTCGCCGAACAGTGGGCTGCCCAGGAGGACATGCCGTTCGATTCCGCCCAGGCCCGGACCTACGTCCGGCAACTGGCGGAACTCGCCGGCGGAATCGACGACTCTGAGCGCAGCGGACTGTACGTCTGGACCTCCTGAGCAACATGCCCGCAGGCGCGGGCAGGGTGTCAAGTCGAAATCCGGGCGCTCATCTGGCACAATAAACAGGTACTCGATCTGCGTGGCCCCTCTCTCCGCGTCCGGATCCTGTCCTTCGAGCCCGCAAGTACGGCCCGCCCCACGGGTGCAGAACGCCGGGTTCACCCCCTTTCTGAAACAGGAGTGACCACAAAAGTGGCCGTAAAGATTCGCCTTAAGCGCTTTGGCAAAATGCGCGCACCGTACTACCGCATCGTCGTCGCAGACTCACGCACCAAGCGTGACGGCCGCGCCATCGAGGAAATCGGCAAGTACCACCCCACCGAAGAGCCCTCATACATCGAGGTTAACTCCGAGCGTGCACAGTACTGGCTGTCCGTCGGCGCCCAGCCGTCCGAGCAGGTTGCCGCGATCCTGAAGATCACCGGTGACTGGCAGAAGTTCAAGGGCCTGCCGGGCCAGGAAGGCACCCTCAAGACCAAGTCTGAGAAAGTAGCCTTCGTTGCTCCCGAAAAGGGTTCTGTGATCATCCCGGAAGCCATCACCAAGAAGGCATCCAAGTCTGACGCAGCCGAGGCACCGGCCGAGGCAGAGACCACCGAGGCTGAGTAAGTTGCTGGCAGAAGCGCTGGAACACCTGGTCCGGGGAATCGTTGATTCCCCGGATGACGTCAAGGTCAGCTCCAAGAGCAACCGCCGCGGGGATACCCTCGAGGTGCGCGTTCACCAGGACGACCTCGGAAGGGTGATCGGCCGCCAGGGCCGCACGGCACGCGCACTGCGCACCGTTGTGGCAGCCCTGGCCGGCGGCGAACCGGTAAGGGTCGACGTCGTCGACACTGACCGCCGCCGCTGAGCGCTCGGCAACATCAGCTTTTGCTCCGGCCCCTCCACCCACGGTGGAGGGGCCGGAGTGCTTTCACCGGCACCCTTTCACCGGCACCCTTTCACCGGCCCCCCGCCGAACCACACGGAACAGACACATCGGAACAGAGGAACACATGCAGCTGCAGGTGGCACGAATCGGCAAACCCCACGGCATCCGGGGGGAAGTAACCGTCCAGGTCCTGACCGACGCCCCTGAGGACCGGTTTGTTCCGGGAACCGCATTTGTGGTCGAACCGGCCTCTGCCGGACCGCTGACCGTCAGCAGCGCCCGCTGGAACAAGGACATCCTGCTGCTGGGGTTCGAGGAAATTGGAACCCGCAATGAAGCGGAAACCCTCCGCGGTGCCAAACTCTTCATTGAAACCGAGGAACTGGACGAAGACGACGACGACGGCTGGTACGAGCACGAGCTGGTGGGACTCGAAGCCCGGGTGGGATCCCAGGTGGTGGGCAAGGTCGCCGCGCTCAACACCATGCCGGTCCAGGACCTGCTGGTGGTCACCACGCCAGGCGGGGAAGAGATCCTCATACCTTTCGTTGAGCAGATCGTGCCGGAGGTCAACATCGAGGAAGGATTCGTCCTCCTCACCCCGCCGGACGGCCTGTTCGAGCTGAACGTGGACCAGGACGCCGGAACCGGTCCGGAAAGCAACGCCTAAATGCGGATCGACGTTGTCAGTATTTTTCCCGAGTACCTGGCGCCCCTTGAACTCTCCCTGATCGGCAAGGCCCGCCAGGACGGGATCCTGGACCTTCACGTCCACGATCTCCGGGCCTTCACCACCGACAGGCACCGGACCGTGGATGACACCCCCTACGGCGGTGGCGCGGGCATGGTGATGAAGGCTGAGCCCTGGGCCCAGGCATTGTCGTCAATCGCAGAGGGACGCCCGGCAGGTTTGGACAAGCCTGTCCTGATCGTCCCGTCGCCCGCGGGGGAGCGGTTCACACAGGCCCTCGCCTACGAACTGGCCGAAGAGGAGCACCTCGCATTTGCCTGCGGACGCTATGAGGGCATCGACGAGCGGGTCATCGAGTGGTCGAATGAACACTTCACCGTGCGTCCCGTCAGCCTTGGCGATTACGTCCTGAACGGCGGTGAAGTGGCTGTCCTGGCCATGGTGGAGGCCATCGGCAGGCTCCTGCCCGGTGTTGTGGGCAACCCGGAGTCGCTCGTGGAGGAGTCACACTCCGACGGGTTGCTGGAGTACCCGGTCTACACCAAGCCATCTGTCTGGCGCGAGCGGGAAGTGCCCCCGGTCCTGCTCAGCGGCAACCATGGAAAGATCGCCCAGTGGCGCAGGCACGAACAGTTCCGCCGGACGGCGGAACGCCGCCCCGACCTGCTCGAAACGTTCGACGCCGGCAAGCTGCCCCGTGCCGACCGCGCCGCCCTGCAGGACCTGGGATACGACGTCGTGGACGGCCGCCTTCGGCGCCGCCCCGCCGGGCCTGACGGACAGCAGGACTGACCGGGGCCCGCATCTTCGGGCCGCCGGATTCCGGGATTGGCTGTCCGTCGCGGACTGTGGCAAAATTAGTCCTTGTGTCTGCTGGGTCCGCACCTGCCACAGGGGGAGCGCAACCAACAGCTAAGGCAACCGGCCACATCAATCAGTGAAGTGGCCGGACTACTAAACTTTCGGCAGCAATCTCCGGTGCGCCACCAGCGTCCGGGCTTGACTGCCGTGACCCAAAGTGAATGACCCGTGGCGTTCACCAGGAGTGCACTCATGCATATTCTCGATTCCGTAGATGCAGCCTCGCTGCGCACCGATGTTCCCGCGTTCCGCGCAGGTGACACCCTCAAGGTTCACGTGAACATCATCGAAGGCAAGAACACCCGTGTCCAGGTATTCCAGGGCTTTGTCCTGGGCCGCCAGGGCGAGGGCGTCCGCGAGACCTTCACCGTCCGTAAGGTGTCCTTCGGCGTCGGCGTGGAGCGTACCTTCCCGGTACACTCCCCGATCATCGAAAAGATCGAGGTCGTTACCAAGGGTGACGTCCGCCGCGCCAAGCTTTACTACATGCGTGCACTGCGCGGTAAGGCTGCGAAGATCAAGGAAAAGCGCGACTTCAGCACCGCCAAGTAAGTCCTTCCCGGACCTACCCAGGCAGGGCCGCAGCCGTAACCGGCCAGCGCCGGAGCCATGCACCAGCGCCCAGGATACGGACTTATGGACCAGACAAAACGCCAGCCCCCCAAAACGGGCTGGCGTTTTGCGTTCCTCGCCTTTGTGCTGGCCATTGCGGTCAGCGGGCTGGTCCGCTCACTCTGGCTGGATGTCTACTACATTCCGTCCGAGTCCATGGAACCGCTCCTCCAGGGCGGGGACCGGATCCTTGTCTCGCGCACGGATTTCAACGCCGAGCCGGTCCGGCGCGGGGACATCGTGGTCTTTGACGGCCGGGGAACGTTCTCACCGCTCAACAGCGGCAGGGGCGCGTTCGTGGACTCCGCAGTGGCAATCACCCAATGGCTTGGCCTCACCGGCAGTGACACCACGTACGTCAAGCGCGTCATCGGCCTCCCGGGGGACACCGTGGTCTGCTGCGACACCGGCGGGAAAATCACCGTCAACGGCCAGCCATTGGCCGAGCCCTATATCTTTCCCGGTGATCACCCCAGCACCCAAAAGTTCACCGCAGAAGTGCCGGACGGGCGGCTGTGGCTGTTGGGCGACCACCGGTCCGTGTCCGCCGACTCCCGGAGCCTGCTGGGTGCCCCCGGCGGGGGGATGGTACCCCTGGACAGGGTGATTGGCAGGCCGGTCCAGATCGTCTGGCCGCTTGATAGATTTGCTGCAGTACCTCGGCCGCCAGCGGCAGGGCCCATAAAAGAGAACGGACAGTAGATGCCCGAGAACCACCCGCGGATCCCCGAGCCGCGTCCGGACGGTGCCCCGGATTCCCCGGCCAGTGCTGCACCGGAAGCAGCAGCGGCTCCGGAAGCACCTTCCAGGGCTGCGAGCAGCCGGGCCGAAGCGAGGGCCGCCGACGAAAAGACGGGCGGGAGCCAGGTGCTCGCCTGGCTGAAGGAAATAGCCACGGTAGTGGTCATCGCCGTGGTGCTCTCCTTCCTGATCAAAACGTTCCTGTTCCGGGCCTTCTTCATCCCTTCCGAATCCATGGTGAATACGCTGGACGTGGACGACCGCATTTTTGTTAACCTCCTGGTACCGGAACCGTTCTCGCTGAGCCGCGGGGACGTTGTGGTGTTCCGCGACACCAAGGGCTGGCTGCCGGCGGCGCCGGAAAAGACCAACGGGCCCTTCACCTGGGTGCAGGACGGCCTGACGTTTGTTGGCCTCCTGCCGGACAACTCCGAGCAACACCTGGTCAAGAGGGTCATCGGGCTGCCGGGGGACCATGTGGTTTGCTGTGACGCCGGCGGTAAACTGACCATTAACGGAACCGCCATCGACGAAAAGTACGTCAACGCTGAAGAGGTTCCGCAGGTCCGCAACTTCGATGTGACTGTCCCCGAAGGCAAGGTGTGGGTGATGGGTGATAACCGGAACCACTCCGCCGATTCCCGGGCCCACATGGATGCCGGCGGCGGTTTCGTTGATATGGCAGATCTTGAAGGCAAGGCTGCCGTCATCGCATGGCCGCTGAGCCGGATCACCACCCTGGACAACTACCCGGACGTGTTCCGCAACGTTCCGGCGGCGCCCTGACCATGTCCCCGGTAGTAAAGGCCAGCCCCGCCAAGGCCAGCCCCGCCAAGGCCGGCACGGCCAAGGGGCGGGCCGGTTCCGCCAAAGCGGGCCGTCCCGCCAAAGCTCCCACCCTGCGGCATGAACGGACGTTTAAGGCGCAGGGCGTGCGCCTTATCGCCGGTGTTGATGAAGTGGGCCGCGGCGCTCTTGCCGGTCCCGTCAGCGTCGGCATCGCCGTGGTCGACGTGGAGCGCCAGCGGCCGCTGGCCGGGGTGCGGGACAGTAAGCTGCTCAGCCCGGCGGAACGGGAACGCCTTGACCCGCTGGTCCGCCGGTGGAGTGTGGCATCGGCGGTAGGGCATGCCTCAGCGCAGGAGATTGATGCCCTGGGCATTATTGCCGCGCTGCGTCTGGCTGGAACCCGCGCGTGGCAGGAGATTCTCGCGGCGGGTGTTACCCCGGACATGGTGCTCCTGGACGGCAGCCACAACTGGCTGTCCCCGGCAGAACAGCTGTCCCTCTTTGACGAGCCCGTGCTTGAAGCCGCCTGTGAGGCCCCCGTGCATACCAAGATCAAAGCGGACATGCAGTGCCTGAGCGTCGCTGCCGCGAGCGTGATTGCCAAGGTGGAGCGGGACAGGATGATGAAGGAACTCCATTTGGAGTACCCGGACTTCGGCTGGGACATCAACAAGGGCTATGCCACCGTGCTGCACCGGGACGTCCTCCGTGCGGCGGGTCCAACCCCGTACCACCGTGTAAGCTGGCGCCTGCTCGGCGGGGAGTTGCTCGACGGGGCGCTGGAGGATACCGGCGGTGACGATGTCCTGGGCGGCGACGCCGGCGGGCCTGCCGCTGAAGACTGAGCCCGTCCGCGGACTGGTTCCTGGTGGACTCTGCCGCCCATACGCCCGGCACGGGCTCCGGCGGCGCCGCACATGGTGCAAGATGGAAGCATGAGTGCTGAGGATCTTGAAAACTACGAAACCGACATGGAGCTGCAGCTCTACCGTGAATACCGCGACGTCGTCGGACTGTTCAGTTACGTTGTCGAGACCGAACGGCGCTTCTACCTTGCCAACCATGTGGACCTCCAGGCCCGCAGCGCCGACGGCGAAGTCTACTTCGACCTGACCCTGCAGGACGCCTGGGTGTGGGACGTGTACCGCTCGGCGCGGTTCGTTAAGAGTGTCCGGGTCCTTACGTTCAAGGACGTCAACGTGGAAGAGCTTCCGCGCAACGAAGAACTCGCACTGCCCAAGGATGTTGACCTGGGTCAGTAATACCTGACGGGCCGCCGGGGACTTGTCCTGCACAGTCACCCCCGGCGGCTGTTTTGTGCACATACGGCACAAGCTCCCTTACCTCCGCAACCGCGCGGCCGCAGGCTGGTTGCGGAGGTAGAAATGAAATCAAAAGACCTGTTGGGCCGCCGCGGCGAGGACCTCGCCACGTATTATCTTGAGTCCCTCGGCATGCTGGTGGTGGAGCGCAACTGGCGCTGCACCGAGGGCGAAATCGACATTGTGGCCCTCGACGGCGATGCCTTGGTGATTGCCGAAGTGAAGACCCGCCGATCCCTCGACTACGGCCACCCCTTTGAAGCGGTTGGTCCGGAGAAGCTCGCCCGCCTGCACCGGCTTGGTTCCGCCTGGTGCCGGGACCGGGAGCTGCGAATGCCGCTGCGGCGGGTGGATGTCATCGCCGTCCTGGACGACGGCGGCGGCGAACCCGTGGTGGAGCACCTCAAGGGGGTGGGCTGAATGGCCCTCGGCAGGACCTACTCCATAGCCCTCGTCGGGCTGAACGGCTACATCGTGGAGGTCGAGGCGGACATCGGCCAAACCCTGCCGGCTTTTATTCTTCTCGGGCTGCCGGACGCCTCGTTGAATGAAGCCAAGGAGCGCATCCGCTCGGCAGCCAAGAACTCCGGGATCCCGCTAAGCCGCCGGAAGATCACGGCCAACCTCATTCCGGCCTCATTGCCCAAACGCGGCTCGGGGTTCGACCTGGCAGTCACCATGGCGGTACTGCGGGCGGCGAACGACATCAAGCCAACGGGAAAGACTGTCTTTATCGCGGAGCTGGGGCTTGACGGCAGGCTGCGCCCGGTCCGCGGCATCCTGCCCGCCGTGATGGCATCGGTCCAGGCGGGCTATTCGGACATCGTGGTGGCGCATGCCAACCTGGCGGAGGCGGCCCTGGTTCCCGGCGCCAACGTCAGGGGTTACCACACCCTCGCCCGCCTGGCCCTCGATTTTGGCGCGGACCCGCAGGAGCTTGCCCTGGATTTTGAACCGGATGACTCGCAGCTTCCAGCCGATGAGGAGGAGGATGACGGCATCTGTCCGGACATGGCTGATGTCTCCGGGCAGGGCGATGCGAGGCGGGCCCTCGAAGTGGCAGCAGCCGGCGCACACCATCTCCTCCTGATGGGTCCGCCGGGCGCCGGCAAGACCATGCTGGCCGAGCGCCTTCCCGGGCTGTTGCCGGACCTTGCCGACCACGAGGCCATGGAGGTTACCGCCATCCATTCGCTCTGCGGCCTGCCATCGTCCTCAGCCCGGCTGCTGCGCCGCCCGCCCTTCGAAAGCCCGCACCACTCGGCCACCGCCGCCGCAATCATCGGCGGCGGCTCAGGCCTGCCCAGGCCCGGCGCCGCCTCCCGTGCCCACCGGGGCGTTCTCTTCCTGGACGAGGCTCCAGAGTATGAGCGCCGCGTGCTTGATGCACTGCGGCAGCCGTTGGAGAGTGGGGAACTGGTGATTCACCGCTCCGCCGGCACCGCTGCCTATCCTGCCCGGTTCCAGTTGGTTCTGGCCGCCAACCCCTGCCCCTGCGGCAAGGCTTCAGGCAAGGGCCTGGACTGCACCTGTACGCCGATGATGCGGCGGCGGTACCTGGCCCGGATGTCCGGCCCGCTGCTGGACCGGGTGGATATCCAGCTCCAGGTGGACAGGGTCTCCCTGGCAGAGTTCGGGCAGGGAGGCGCCGAGGAGAATACTGCGTCAGTAGCTGACAGGGTGCGCAATGCCCGCGGGCGGCAGCTTGAACGGCTGCAGCCCTTCGACCTGGAAACAAACGCCCAGGTACCCGGCCGCGTACTGCGGGGAGAACTTCGGCTTCCGGCGGCCTCCACCCGCATCCTTGACCATTCACTGGAACGCGGCGTACTCACCGCCCGCGGCTATGACCGGGTTCTTCGCTTGGCCTGGACCATGGCGGACCTGGGACACAGGGAACGGCCGGACGTCAACGATATCGGGCAGGCGCTGGGACTGCGGCAGGCTGCGGCGGTGGCCGCATGACGGGGATCGGGGCCGACCCTGAAAGGGTGGCGCGGGCCGCGCTTGCCAGGTTGATGGAACCCCAGGATGCCGCCGGGCTCGCACTGGTGCAGATCTGCGGCGCAGTGGATGCCCTGCGGATTGCCACCGGCCAGGTTTCTGCCGGAACGGAGCTGGAGCGTGAGATCACCTCGCTCCTTGCGGACAGCGGGTCCGCCACCAGCTGGTCCGGGATGGCCGCGTCGTTGAGGCGCTGGCAGCCCCGGATTCCGGATCTGGCACCGGAGCGGGACCTCGCAACCATGGCACGGCTGGGCGGCAGGCTGATCATCCCGTCGGACGAGTTGTGGCCGGTCCAGCTCTCCGACCTGGGCATCCAGGAACCCCTCTGCCTGTGGTGGCGGGGGACGGAGCAGCCCCTGCCGGGGGCGGAGAAGTGCATCGCGCTCGTAGGGTCCCGGGACAGCACCAGCTATGGCGCATCGGTTACAGGGGATATTGCCTACTCTTTGGCGCAGCGGGGCCTCACCATTGTGTCCGGGGGTGCCTACGGCATTGATGCGCACGCCCACCGTGCCGCACTTGCCGGCGCTTCGGCAGCAGTGCCCACCATCGCCGTGATGGCCGGCGGTGTTGACCGCTTCTACCCGTCCGGGAACGAAGACCTGCTCCGCGCCGTCTGCAACCAGGGGGCTGTGATAGCGGAAGTTCCACCAGGCTCGGCGCCCACCCGGTACCGGTTCCTGCAACGGAACAGGCTCATCGCCGCCATGTCGGCGGTGACGGTGGTTGTGGAAGCGCGCTGGCGGTCAGGAGCCTTAAACACAGCTCATCACGCCGAGACGCTGGGCCGGGCAGTGGGTGCTGTCCCCGGCTCGGTGCACAGCGCCAATTCGGCCGGCTGCCACCGGCTGCTCCGGGACGGGGGCGCCGTGTGTGTCACAGACGCGGCAGAAATCGCTGAGCTGGCAGGGCCCAGCGGCTCCGGCCTTCCGGAACCCCGCCAGGGCGGAGCCGAAGTCCAGGACGGGCTGACCCTCGAAGACCTGATCCTCCTGGATGCGCTTCCGCTACGGTCCACCACGTCGGTCGAGAAGCTCTGTTCCGTGGCCGGACTGGGACCGGAATCAGTGCGGGCCGGGCTCGGCCGGCTGGGGCTGCTCGGGCTGGCCGTGTCGGAGCGGGGCGGCTGGAAGCGTGGCAAGGCGTCGGCGTGACGAGGGCGGGTTCACCCAGGCAGCGGGGGCGGCGTGCTCGACGATTGGATCGTGTCCAGAACGCGGACGGCGGCAACACCTGAGACAGTAGGAGAGTGGAGAACCAGGAACTGCCCCGGGAACTAGGCCAGGCGCTGGGCGCCTTCGTGACGTACCTGTCGGGGGAGCGGGCCCTGTCCCAGCACACGGTGCGTGCTTATGAGGGCGACATCCGCAGCCTAATGGCCCATGCTGCTTCCGAGGGCGTAACCACGCTTGCTGACCTGGAACTCGGAACCCTGCGGCGGTGGCTGGGAGTGCAGAGCCAGTCGGGAGTGGCACGCTCCACCCTTGCACGGCGGGCCGCCACCGCGCGTGCCTTCACGGCATGGGCCCTCAGGGACGAGCACATCACCGCCGATCCGGCGCTGAGGCTCAAGGCACCCAAACGCGAGCAGTCCCTGCCCGGTGTCCTCCAGCCCCAGCAACTGACCAGGCTCCTGACCAGGCTGGAGGAAGCTGCCGCAGAGGGTGAACCCCTGCCCGTACGGGACAGGGCGATCGTCGAACTGCTCTATGCGACGGGAGTCCGGGTCGGGGAGCTCACAAGCCTCGACATCGATGACCTGGACCCGGACCGGCGGACGCTGCGTGTCATCGGCAAAGGCAATAAGGAACGCACCGTCCCCTACGGCGTGCCGGCGGCGGTGGCAGTGGATGACTGGCTCCGGCGGGGCCGGCCAAAGTTCGCCAGGGACAACAGCGGCCCCGCCCTCTTCCTGGGCGCCCGGGGAGGCCGGATGGACCAGCGGCAGGTCCGGTCGCTGGTCAATACCCTGTTCAATGCCTTGGGTGACACCTCGGCCTCCGGCCCGCACGCGCTTCGCCACTCGGCAGCCACGCACTTGCTGGACGGCGGCGCGGACCTGCGGGCCGTGCAGGAGATACTGGGGCACAGCAGCCTTGCCACCACCCAGATTTACACCCATGTCTCTGTGGACCGGCTTCGCAAGAGCTACCAGCAGGCACACCCCAGGGCATGACCCAATGCTGCCTGGATCAGCCAGGAATCGCACTGGCGTAATTAGGCAGCGTACGGCACAATAAGAGTCACGTCCGGCAACTTTCAAGTCCCGCTTGAAGCTCCATTGCTTGCTTCCGGTGGACCACCAAGTCCGGACACAGCTTTACCTGAACAGTTGAATATTGAGGCAGGGAAACAGGACCGGCAGTGCAGGGCACGGCGGTTCCATCCAGGCAGAGGTCGTTGGGGAAGACGTACCTAGAGCTATGGAGGATGGAATGTCTGTTGCAATGACCCGCGGTGTGCTGTTTGTTCACTCAGCCCCTACTGCTTTGTGCCCTCACGTTGAGTGGGCCATCGGCTCCGTCGTGGACAAGCGGACGGATCTTGAGTGGACCCCTCAGCCTGCCGCGCCTGGAATGTTCCGGGCCGAGTTGTCCTGGACCGGCGCCCCCGGGACGGGATCGAAGCTTGCCTCGTCCCTCCGCGGCTGGGCTCACCTCCGCTACGAGGTCACCGAGGAACCGAGCCAGGGTGTGGATGGCGGCCGGTGGTCGCATACCCCCGAGCTGGGAATCTTCCATGCCGTCACTGACGTGCACGGCAACATCATGGTGTCCGAGGACAGGATCCGCTACGCCTACGAATCCGGCGCGGGGGATCCTGCAGCTGTCTACCACGAGCTCTCGCTGGCCCTTGGTGAGGCCTGGGATGAGGAACTCGAACCCTTCCGGCACGCTGCCGAGGGCGCGCCCGTCCGCTGGCTGCACCAGGTGGGATAACCGCAGCAGAACACCCCCGACGCAGCCTGTCGCCATCGTGATAGAGACCGGCAGCAACATCAAGCAATCTCCATAGCACAACAGGAGGCCCCGCCAGCCGGCGGGGCCTCCTGTTGGTCTTTCGGCAGTAAGCGCCGGACTGCTGCTAGATGCTGCGGACGGCAACCACGGCGTTGTGCCCGCCGAAGCCGAAGGAGTTGCTCAGTGCCACGATGCTGCCAGCCGGCAGGTCCCTGGCCGAGGTGACCACGTCGAGCGGGATCTCCGGGTCCTGGTTCTCCAGGTTGATCGTCACCGGCGCCTTGCGCTCATACACGGCCAGCACCGTAAGCACGGCCTCAACTGCGCCGGACGCACCCAGGAGGTGGCCCATCTGCGACTTGGTGGCAGACACCGCCACGCTGTCCACATGGTTGCCCAGGGCAGCACGGAGTGCGGTGTACTCCGGCTTGTCGCCTACGGGGGTGGAGGTGGCGTGCGCGTTGACGTGCACCACGTCCTCGGCCTGGATCCGGCCGTCGAACATCGCAGCTTTCAGCGCGCGGGTTGCGCCAAGGCCTTCGGGGTCCGGGGCGGTGATGTGGTAGGCGTCCGCCGTGACGGAAGTACCGGCGAGTTCGCCGTAGATCCGGGCTCCGCGGGCCAGGGCGTGCTCCTCTGCCTCGAGGACCAGGGCGCCGGCGCCCTCGCCCATCACAAAGCCGTCACGGGCGGTGTCGTACGGGCGGGAGGCACCCTGCGGGTCGTCATTGCGCCGGGACAATGCCTGCATGGAGGCGAATGCTGCAAGCGGCATCGGGTGGATGGCGGCTTCGGCACCACCGCACATCACCACGTCTGCCTTGCCGGAGCGGATCAGTTCCAGGCCCAGGTGCATGGCTTCGGTGCCCGAGGCGCAGGCGGAAACGGGGGTGTGGGCGCCGGCGCGGGCGCCCAGGTCCAGGCTGACGGCCGCGGCAACACCGTTGGGCATCAGCATCGGAACGGTCATGGGGAGGACGCGGCGGGGGCCCTTTTCCTTCAAGGTGTCCCAGGCGTCCAGCAGGGTCCAGACCCCGCCAATACCGGTGGCGAAAGCCACAGCCAGCCGGTCCTTGTCGAATTCGGTGATACCGGAGTCGGCCCAGGCCTCGCGGGCCGCGATCACGCCGAACTGGGTGGAGGGGTCCATCCGCTTTGCCTCCACACGGCTCAGCACCTCCAGCGCGGGAGTGCTGCAGCGGGCTGCGAAGTGGACGGGCAGTTCGTACTTGGCTACCCAGTCGTCCTCCAGGGTGCGGGCACCGGAGACCCCCTTGAGCGCGTTGTTCCACATCGTGGGTACATCGCCGCCGATGGGTGTGGTGGCACCCAGACCGGTAATGACTACTTTGCGTGTCATGGGATCACTCTTTCGTCGGTGGGAATCCGTCTGCCGGAGGGTCCCGCGTTTTGATGGTCGGCACGCTTGCACGCGCAAGGTGCCGGAAAATGCGGCGGGCTGCCGGTCCGGTCATCCGGACCGGCAGCCCTGCCAAGCCGTAGTACGGCGAAAGCCTGGAACTAGGCCTGTGCTCCAGCGATGAAGCTGACGGCGTCGCCGACGGTCTTGAGGTTCTTGACCTCTTCGTCCGGGATGCGCACGCCGAACTTCTCTTCGGCGTTGACCACGATGGTCATCATGGAGATGGAGTCGATGTCCAGGTCCTCGGTGAAGGACTTGTCCAGCTCCACAGCCTCGGGGGCCAGGCCGGTTTCTTCGTTCACGATTTCAGCCAGGCCGGCCAGGATCTCTTCGTTGCTAGCCATGTGATGGCTCCTTTTCTTGTATTGCCGGCAAGTACTGCCGGAAATGGCTCAGGACGCGGTTGCGGCCTGTTGGGGGCGCTTCTAGGGAAGGACAACTACCTGGGCGCCGAAGACCAGCCCGGCACCGAATCCGATCTGCAGTGCCAGGCCGCCGCTCAGTTCCGGCTTTTCCGCCAGGAGGCGGTGGGTAGCCAGCGGGATGGATGCCGCAGAGGTGTTTCCTGCGTCGGCGATGTCCCGTGCCACTGTAACTGTCTCGGGCAGTTTCAGCTTCTTCACCATCTCGTCGATGATGCGCATGTTGGCCTGGTGGGGGATAAACGCCACCAGGTCCTCAGCGGTCACACCGGCCGCCTCGAGGGCCTGCTGGGCGACCTTCGCCATTTCCCAGACGGCCCAGCGGAATACGGTCTGGCCATCCTGGCGCAGCGTGGGGTAGAGCTCCTGGGCCTCTTCGAGCAGGGCGAGGTCGCCGGTGGAGTCGGACTGCCGGGCGGCCATGCCGAGGTCACGGACGTCCAGCATGGACCGGGTCATGCCGATGGCGTCCCACTTGCTGCCATCCGAGCCCCACACGGACGGCGCGATGCCGGGAGTCTCGGAGGGGCCAATGACGACGGCGCCTGCACCGTCCCCGAGCAGGAAGGAGATGGTGCGTTCCCGGTTGTCGATGACGTCGGAGAGCTTTTCGGCGCCGACCACCAGCACATACTTCGCAGCTCCGGAGCGCACCAGTGAGTCACCCTGCGCGATGCCGTAGCAGTAACCGGCGCAGGCAGCCGAGATGTCAAAGGCGGGGGCAGGGGTGGCGCCGAGTCGGTCCGCCAGGCTGGCAGCAGCCGACGGCGTGGCGTACGGGTGGGTGACCGTGGAGACAATGACGGCGCCCAGGTCCGAGCCTTGGATGCCGGCCCTTTCCATGGCCTCGCGGGCAGCGCCCTCGGCCATGTCGATAACGCTGATGTCGGCGGGGGCGCGGTGCCGGGTGACAATCCCGGTGCGCTGGCGGATCCATTCGTCAGAGGAGTCGATCCACTGGCAGACGTCTTCATTGGTGACGATCACATCGGGGCGGTAAGCACCGAGACCCAGGATCCGGGTGTGCTCCTGAATGGGAGCCTGCTTCAGCGTGGGAACGCTCATGCGTTGCCCTCCAGTTCTGCGAAAAGGGCCAGGGCGGCGGAAAGGTCATCGGGAGTCTTGACTGCAACGGTCTTGACGCCCGGCATGCCCCGCTTGGCAAGCCCGGCAAGCGTGCCTGCCGGAGCCAGTTCGATGACGCCGGTGACGCCGCGCTGGACCAGCGCCTCCATGCAGAGGTCCCAGCGCACGGGCCGGGACACCTGGGCGATCAGGCTTTCGACGGCGGCACCGCCGTCGGTGACCTCCCCACCGTCGTAATTCGACAGCAGGGGAACCTTCGGGGCCTGCGGCTTCAGCTGCGGCTCCAGTGCCTTGAGCGTGCTGACAGCCGGAGACATGTGGCTGGTGTGGAAGGCGCCGGCAACCTTCAGTGGAATGACGCGCGCCTTGGCAGGCGGATTGTCCGCGAGGGCCTTGAGCTGTTCGAACGTCCCGGCGGCCACGGTCTGCCCGGCGCCGTTGACGTTGGCGGGGGTGGCGCCTGCTGCTTCGATCGCAGCCAGGACCTCTGCCGGGTCCCCGCCTACCACGGCACTCATGCCGGTAGGCGTGACGGATGCGGCAGCGGCCATGCTGTTGGCCCGCTCACGGACGAAGGTCATGGCTTCCTGCTCGGTGAGGACTCCGGCAAGCGCCGATGCCGTGATTTCACCGACGGAATGTCCCGCCAGGATAACCGGCAGGGAGTTCAGCTCGACGTCGAAAAGGGATGCGGCGGCGACGAGGCCGGCCGCAACGATCAGGGGCTGCGCCACGGCAGTGTCCTTGATGGTTTCCTCATCCGAGGTGGTCCCGTGCGCGATCAGGTCAATGCCTGCGATGTCGCTCAGGGCGGCCAGCTGGCCTGCCACCGGGGGCAGTTCAAGCCAGGGGGCCAGAAAACCCGGGGTTTGCGAGCCCTGTCCAGGGCAGACTATTGCAAGCACGTAACCAGCTTTCCAAATACTGTGTGATGGAGCGGTGTTTGTCCGCACCAAGCTCACGGGGTCAGGTTGTAGGAAGTCTACAACGCCTCAGGGTTGGTTCCGGGACGGATGGCGCTCCGCGGCGGCTTTGGGCGGGGCTGAAAGACGGCCAACCACGAGGGCGGCCTGGAGGACAAACGCCTCCCGCGGCAGGAGCGGATCCCAGCCAGTGACGTCACAAACCCGCTTCAGCCGGTACCTGACAGTGTTCGCATGGACGAAGAGCTCACGGGCCGTTGCCTCCAGGGAATGGCCCAGTTCCAGGTAGGTTCCGAGCGTTTCCACCAGTCCGTTGGACGCTGCCAGGAGTGGCCGGTAAATGTTTTTGACCAGGGAGCGGCGGGCCGCGTCATCACCGGAGATGACGCGCTCGGGGAGGAGATCATCGGCGGCAACCGGCCGCGGGGCGGCAGGCCAGGCGCGCGCAGCCGTGAGGCCGGCGAACGCGGACTGCGCCGAGCCACTGGCTTCCAGCAGGGAACTGGCTTCGGGGCCATACACCACGGGTCCGGGAGCGAACATGTCGCTGAGCTTCACGTAGGCGGTTTCCCGGTCCTGCACGCCACCCAGGATCAGGATGAGCCGGTCGCCCTGGATGCCCACCAGCGCGTCCTCCGCGTAACGGCCAGCCATCCGGCGGAGTTCGCTGACGTAACTGGCGCTCGGCTCCGAGGGGGAATTGCCCACCATCACCGTGAACCGTTCCTGCGCCTTCCAACCCAGTGCGGCGATCCTTGACCGCAGGGCGTCAGTGTTTTCGCCGCGCAGGATGGCATCCACAATCAGGGCTTCCAGCCGCGTGTCCCAGGAGCCGCGGGATTCAGCCGCCCGGGCATAAACATCCGCGGCGGCGAACGCCACCTCGCGGGAGTAGCGGAGCACAGCCTCTCGCAGGGATGGCTGGTCAGCCTCGGGCGCGATGACCGGAACCTGGTCTTCCACCACTTCCACCACGATCCGGATCAACTGCAGCGCTTTCTGCAGGCTGATGGACCGGGTCAACTCCGTGGGTGCCGTGCCGAAAACATCTGTGAGGATCCACGACGGCGAACTTGGGCGCTCGTACCAGGTGACAAAAGCGGCGATGCCGTTCTGCGCCACCATCCCGAGGGCGGAACGCTCGTCTGAGCTGAGCCGGCTGTACCAGGGCAGGGATTTTTCCAGCTCGCGCATGGTGGTGGTGGAAAGCTGGCCAACGTTCGCCCGCAGTTTCTTCAGGGTTTCGGACTTCTCCGGAGTCACTCCGGGGAGGGACTGTTTGCGCTTCGCGGACGGTGTTGCAGGTGCTGGCATTCTTTGAGCATACGGCCCCTGCCCTGCAAGCTCCATTTGTGCGAAGGCTACAATCCGGCTGGTTGTGCGTCACAACCGTTGCCGCGCGGACAGACGACGGCGGCCCCCGCCTTTCGGTGGGGGCCGCCGTCGCGTTGCTGGCTCTTTAGCGGGTGAGGCTACGCTTCGCCTCCGGCGTTGCCGGTGGAACCTGCATTCACGTTGTGCAGCCGGTACTTGTCAATCGCCTTGGCCGGAGCCTGGGGATCAACCTCACCGCGGCGGGCCAGCATCTCCAAAGACCGAACCACAATGGAGTGGATATCGATCTTGAAGAAGCGGCGGGCTGCGGCGCGCGTGTCGGAGAAGCCGAAGCCGTCGGCGCCGAGGGTGGCGAATTCGTTGGGCACGAACTGGCGGATCTGGTCCGGGACGGCCTTCATGTAATCGCTGACGGCGACGACGGGGCCGGTGGCGCCTTCGAGCTGTTTGGTGACGAACGGGACGCGGGCGGGCTGGCCGGGGTTGAGGAAGGCTTCCTCTTCGGCGGCCAGGCCGTCGCGGCGCAGTTCGTTCCAGGAGGTGACGGACCAGACGTCGGCGGAGACGCCCCAGTCGTCGGCCAGGAGCTGCTGTGCCTCCAGGGCCCACGGCACCGACACACCCGAGGCGAGGATCTGGGTCCGGGGACCGTCGATCTTCGCCGGGGCGAGCAGGTAGATGCCCTTGATAACGCCTTCGACGTCCAGCTCTTCGGGTTCGGCGGGCTGGGTGATGGGCTCGTTGTACACGGTTAGGTAGTACATGAGGTTCCGGTCGTCCGATTCCGGCCCGTACATGCGTTCGAGGCCGTCGCGGATGATGTGGCCCATTTCGTAGCCGTAGGCGGGGTCGTAGGTGACTACTGCCGGGTTGGTGGAGGCCAGGAGCGGGGAGTGGCCGTCGGCGTGCTGGAGGCCTTCGCCGGTGAGGGTGGTCCGTCCTGCGGTGGCGCCGATGATGAAGCCGCGGGTCATCTGGTCTGCTGCTGCCCAGAAGGCGTCGCCGGTGCGCTGGAAGCCGAACATGGAGTAGAACACGTAGACCGGGACCAGGGGAACGCCGTGGGTGGCGTAGGCGGTACCGGCGGCGGTGAACGCTGCCACGGCCCCGGCTTCGTTGATGCCGGGGTGGATCAGCTGGCCCTGGGCGGACTCTTTGTAGGCCAGGACCAGGTCCCGGTCCACAGACAGGTAGTTCTGACCCTTGGGGTTGTAAATCTTCGCCGTCGGGAAGAACGCATCCATACCGAAGGTGCGCGCCTCGTCCGGGATGATCGGGGCAATGTGCTTGCCGAACTCCTTGTCCCGCATCAGGTCCTTCAGGAGACGGACGAAGGCCATGGTGGTGGCGGCCTGCTGCTTGCCCGAGCCTCGCTTGGCCACCTCGTAGGACTTCGCGTCCGGCAGGGTGATCGCCGCGTGCTTGCTGCGGCGCTCGGGAACGGACCCGCCCAAAGCGGCCCGGCGCTCCATCATGTACTGGATTTCC
The DNA here is from genome assembly GCF_006680095.1 of Pseudarthrobacter sp. B4EP4b. Lineage (NCBI taxonomy): Bacteria > Bacillati > Actinomycetota > Actinomycetes > Micrococcales > Micrococcaceae > Pseudarthrobacter > Pseudarthrobacter sp. B4EP4b. Next base: position 95,534 of record NZ_VHIJ01000010.1, read on the forward strand.
GGGGCGTCCGTACCGGGGTGGTAGTACGGCGGCTGGTACGGGTCTTTTTCGAGCTGCTCATCCGTGACCGGGATCCGCAGGTGGTCGCGGAACTTCTTGAGGTCGTCGAGGGTGAGTTTTTTCATTTGGTGGGTGGCGTTGCGGCCTTCGAAGTGGGGTCCGAGTCCGTAGCCCTTGACGGTTTTGGCGAGGATGACGGTGGGTTTGCCCTTGAATTCGGTGGCGGCCTTGTACGCGGCGTAGACCTTGCGGTAGTCGTGGCCGCCGCGTTTGAGGTTCCAGATCTGGTCATCGGTGAGGTCCGCGACTAGGTCTTTGGTGCGGGGGTCCTTGCCGAAGAAGTGTTCGCGGACGAACCCGCCGGATTCGGCCTTGTAGGTCTGGTAGTCACCGTCGGGGGTTTCGTTCATGATTTTCACGAGCGAGCCGTCGGTGTCGCGGGCCAGCAGGTCATCCCATTCCCGGCCCCAGACCACCTTGATGACGTTCCAGCCCGCGCCGCGGAAGAACGCTTCGAGTTCCTGCATGATCTTGCCGTTGCCGCGCACCGGCCCGTCCAGGCGCTGGAGGTTGCAGTTGATCACGAAGTTCAGGTTGTCCAGGTTCTCGTTCGCGGCGAGCTGGAGCAGGCCGCGGGATTCGGGCTCGTCCATTTCCCCGTCGCCCAGGAACGCCCAGACCTGCTGGTCACTGGTGTCTTTCAGGCCCCGGTTGTGCAGGTACCGGTTGGACTGTGCCTGGTAGATCGCGTTCATCGGCCCGATGCCCATGGACACGGTGGGGAATTCCCAGAACTGCGGCATCAACCTGGGGTGCGGGTAGGAGGACAGGGCGTGGCCGGCGCGGGATTTTTCCTGCCGGAACCCGTCCAGGTCCTCCTCGGAGAGCCGGCCTTCCATAAACGCCCTGGCGTACATGCCGGGGGAGGCGTGGCCCTGGAAGAAGACCTGGTCCCCGCCGCCGGGGTGGTCCTTGCCGCGGAAGAAGTGGTTGAAGCCCACCTCGTACAGGGTCGCAGCGCCGGCGTAGGTGGAGATGTGCCCGCCCACCCCGATGTTTGGGCGCTGGGACCGGTGGACCATCACGGCGGCGTTCCAGCGCATATAGGCACGGTACCGGCGCTCGTATTCCTCGTTGCCCGGGAACTGCGCTTCCTGGTCCGCCGGGATGGTGTTCACGTAATCGGTGGTGGTCACCATCGGCACGCCCACGCTCTGCGCCCCCGCGCGCTGCAGCAGGCTCCGCATGATGTATTGGGCACGCTCGGTGCCCTGTTCCCTGATCAACGAATCCAGGGACTCAACCCACTCGGCGGTCTCTTCCGGATCACGATCAGGCAGCTGGTTAGTCAACCCGCTGAGGATATGGGAGGTATCTTCTCCTGCAGCCACG
>NZ_VHIJ01000100.1:0-669 GCF_006680095.1 Pseudarthrobacter sp. B4EP4b
GAAGATGACCAGGGCGGCGACTTTGATCAGGGCGAACCAGAATTCCATTTCGCCGAAGACCTTCACCGAGACCAGGTTCAGGGCCAGGACGACGATGAGGGCGGTCAGGGCCCAGGCCCACTGCGGGACGTCGGCCATCCAGGGGATGTAGTTGCCGAAGAAGTGCATGTAGAGGGCGGCGGCGGTGATGTCCACGATGGTGGTGGTGGCCCAGTTGATCCAGTAGAACCAGCCGGAAACGAACGCGGCTTTTTCGCCGAAGAATTCCCTCGCGTAGGACACGAACGAGCCCGAGGAGGGCCGGTGCAGGACCAGTTCGCCCAGGGCGCGCAGGATCAGGAACGCGAAGAACCCGCACACGGCGTAGGCGATGACCAGGGACGGACCCGCCGCGTTCAGCCGGCCGCCGGCACCCAGGAACAGGCCGGTACCGATCGCACCGCCAATCGCGATCATCTGGATCTGCCGCGGCTTCAAATTCTTGTGATAGCCCTTATCCTCCGCGTGAAGGGAGCTCTCGGAGGCATGCGCATGCCCACCGTCTATCAGGTGGTCGGGTATGGGGGTATTAGTCATGGGAGTGTCCTTTGGGGATGTGGGGACTACTTGGTGAGGTTGGCGAGGCGTTCGGGGCTGAGGAGTTCCTGGAGTTGGGTGTGGGTGAGGAGT
>NZ_VHIJ01000101.1:0-333 GCF_006680095.1 Pseudarthrobacter sp. B4EP4b
GGCTTATCCCAGAGTTAAGGGCAGGTTACTCACGTGTTACTCACCCGTTCGCCACTAATCCCCCCAGCAAGCTGGAGATCATCGTTCGACTTGCATGTGTTAAGCACGCCGCCAGCGTTCATCCTGAGCCAGGATCAAACTCTCCGTTGAAGTAAAACAAAAACGAAACACAACCAGGCACCACGGGAAAACGCGGAAACCCGACTGCAAAATTTGAAACCAGCTGTAAAAACCAGACCCATCCACAGGGGCGGACCGATCCAGTCAATTCAACCAATTCATAAAACAATTGGTATCAACAAACTTGGCACACTATTGAGTTCTCAAACAACA
>NZ_VHIJ01000102.1:0-749 GCF_006680095.1 Pseudarthrobacter sp. B4EP4b
GCCTTGACAGCCCTCCCAACCCACCCGTAATGTCCATCTCCAGACCCATAGTCCACAAAGTGGACGATTATTGCGGGACTCTCAACGAGGAGGCGCCATGTCCAAACTTCAGCCGGCTCCCGCCGTCGCCCTGGAAGGGGCACTGCGGGACGGAATGACTCTCGCCGTGGGCGGATTCGGCCTTAGCGGCATCCCCGCGGACCTGATCGAAGCCGTCCGGGATTCGGGTGTGAAGGACCTGACGGTGGTCTCGAACAATATGGGGGTGGACGGCAAGGGCCTGGGCATCCTGATCGAGGCGGGCCAGGTCCGGAAGGTCATTGCCAGTTACGTGGGTGAGAACAAGCTCTTCGCGGAGCAGTACCTCGCCGGCCGCCTGGAGGTCGAGTTCACCCCGCAGGGCACCCTTGCGGAACGACTGCGGGCCGGCGGCGCGGGCATCCCTGCCTTCTACACCAAAACCGGCGTTGGCACCCTGGTGGCCGAAGGCAAACCGCACGAGGTGTTCGACGGCGAAACGTACGTCCAGGAGCGCGCCATCACGGCCGACGTCGCGCTGGTCCATGCCCACACCGCGGACACGGACGGAAACCTCATCTACCGCTACACCGCCCGGAACTTCAACCCGGTGGTGGCCACGGCAGGCCTCCTGACTATTGCCGAGGCGGAGGTGGTTGTGCAGCCGGGCGAACTGGACCCCAACCACATCGTCACCCCTGGCGTCTTCGTCCAGCGCCTGGTCCAGGCCA
>NZ_VHIJ01000103.1:0-270 GCF_006680095.1 Pseudarthrobacter sp. B4EP4b
GCCCTGGCGTACATGCCGGGGGAGGCGTGGCCCTGGAAGAAGACCTGGTCCCCGCCGCCGGGGGCATCCTTGCCGCGGAAGAAGTGGTTGAAGCCCACCTCGTACAGGGTCGCAGCACCGGCGTAGGTGGAGATATGCCCGCCCACCCCGATGTTCGGCCGCTGGGACCGGTGCACCATCACCGCGGCGTTCCACCGCATGTACGCCCGGTACCGGCGCTCGTATTCCTCGTTGCCCGGGAACTGCGCTTCCTGGTCCGCCGGGATGGTG
>NZ_VHIJ01000104.1:0-241 GCF_006680095.1 Pseudarthrobacter sp. B4EP4b
CGGTGACGGCGATCGGAAGCCTTATGGCGATCGGGAGAACCGTTCGTTTGGGGATCGTCCGCGGCGTGAGGGCGAGGGTGACCGCCGTGGTTTCAGTGGTGGTGAGCGAAAGCCTTTCGGGGACCGTGACCGCAAGCCCTTTGGTGACCGGGACCGGAAGCCTTATGGCGATCGGGACAACCGTTCGTTTGGGGATCGTCCGCGCCGCGATGGTGAAGGTGAACGCCGCGGTTTCAGTGGA
>NZ_VHIJ01000105.1:0-241 GCF_006680095.1 Pseudarthrobacter sp. B4EP4b
GCGGAGGTGGTCGGTGTTGGCGGTGATGCCCTGGATGCAGCGTGCGGTGAGGGTGCGGCAGGCTGCTTCGAGGTGGGAGATGCTCTTGTGGAGGCTGTGGACGATGATGGGTTCGAAGGCGTTGAGTTGGAGTTGCCCGGCTTCGGCGGCCATGGTGATGGTGACGTCGTTGCCGATGACTTCGTAGGCGACCTGGGAGACGACTTCGGGGATGACCGGGTTGATTTTGCCGGGCATGATG
>NZ_VHIJ01000106.1:0-245 GCF_006680095.1 Pseudarthrobacter sp. B4EP4b
ACCACCACAACAACAACCAGTCATGGATCGCTCCGGAGCAACTTTTCAAACTTACCCGATCCCCCACCCCAACGCAAATCCATGTTTCAGGATTTTCATCGGCGGGAAAACCAGCCCCACCTCTTCTGCGGTCCTCAAAGGCCCTGCCAGATTTGGTCTTTGTTTGGGGGTTTTGGCCGCCCGCGGTAACCAGCTCTTCGCTGTCTCCCCCGCGGCGACTTAGAAAACAATACACCCCCACACCC
>NZ_VHIJ01000107.1:0-909 GCF_006680095.1 Pseudarthrobacter sp. B4EP4b
GGCGGGGGCAGGGGCTTCCGGGCCCACGAACCCCGGCGCAACCAGCAGTGCTGCGGGGATCATCAGGACCAGCAGGAGGGCCGTCAGCGCAACCAAGGGCCAGGACGCTCTCATGGCCGGGACCGCTCCCGCGAAACCGCGGCGGACGCGGTCAGGCCACGGTTTCGCGGCAGTTGGTTTGGTCATGGTGGTGCTGGTCCTCAAGTCCTGAAATTTCCCCACAAGTTCCTGATTCCAGGGCCTCTCGCTATATCCTCAATAATAGTCGGCGGCACGGACACTCCCTTTGGTGAGCGGTCAACTGTGCCGCGAACCCCCTGCAATTGCCGAGGAGCATTCCATGAAGCATGACGTGACCATCGAGATCCCCAAGGGATCACGCGTCAAGTACGAAGTTGACCACGAGACCGGCCGCGTCCGCCTGGACCGCGTCCTCTTCACCTCCATGCAGTACCCCACGCACTACGGATACTTCGAAAACACCCTCGGCGAAGACGGCGATCCCCTGGACGCACTGGTGCTCCTGCAGGACTTCGACCTGCACCCCGGCGTCATCGTTGAGTCCCGCCCCATCGGCGTCTTCAACATGACCGACGACGGCGGCGGAGACGCCAAGATCCTCTGCGTTCCGGTGGATGCCCGCTTCGACCACATCCAGGAAGTCAGCGACGTCAACGAGTTCCTGATCAAGGAAATCGAGCACTTCTTCACTCGCTACAAGGACCTGGAGCCGGGCAAGTGGGTCAAGGCCGAGGGCTGGGGCGACCGCGCCGCCGCCGAAGCCGAGCTGGAAGCCTCCATCAAGCGTTACGTGCCCACCGGCCACTGATCCCCCGCATAAAGCAACGTGGGCCCACGCCCGCAGGGTTCCTTGGCCGAGCTTGCGAGGCTAGGGGGCGGGCGGGGAGG
>NZ_VHIJ01000108.1:0-251 GCF_006680095.1 Pseudarthrobacter sp. B4EP4b
GGACTCGAACCCCTGACCCCCTGCATGCCATGCAGGTGCGCTACCAGCTGCGCCACAGCCCCGGACTTTGTTGCTTTGCGGTGTCCCGCCGGAGCAACCTGATCAGCTTAATGCACTTTGGCCCGCTGCGCCAATCGGCGTTGTTCCGGGCGTCTCCAGCATCGCCCTGCTGCCTTGAAGTTGCGGCCGGAAGGTGGAGCTGAGGGGACTCGAACCCCTGACCCCCTGCATGCCATGCAGGTGCGCTACCA
>NZ_VHIJ01000109.1:0-274 GCF_006680095.1 Pseudarthrobacter sp. B4EP4b
CGCCCAGACCTGCTGGTCACTGGTGTCTTTCAGGCCCCGGTTGTGCAGGTACCGGTTGGACTGGGCCTGGTAGATCGCGTTCATCGGCCCGATGCCCATGGACACGGTGGGGAACTCCCAGAACTGCGGCATCAACCGCGGGTGCGGGTAGGAAGACAGGGCGTGGCCGGCGCGGGACTTTTCCTGCCGGAACCCGTCCAGGTCCTCCTCAGAGAGCCGGCCTTCCATAAACGCCCTGGCGTACATGCCGGGGGAGGCGTGGCCCTGGAAGAAG